>CAMLER010000522.1 GCA_946478915.1 uncultured Chryseolinea sp. | reverse complement strand
TTTGATTAGGAACTAGTTATCCGTTATCAGTTATCCGTTAATAGTTCCGATAGCTATCGGAAGCCGTTAATCGTGAGTATGGGTGTGGGACAAGGGTGTGCGCCTGCCTGTCCGGTAGCCAGCTCGATTGAAAATTGCGCGATCCTGGATCGAGGCGACCGACCCGAGAGTTATCAGAAGCAATCGGGTACCCGATCACCCGATTACCGATAACCGATAACCGATTACCTAACATCATCCTTCAGGAAAAGCTCTAACTCAACCCTTCGATTTTGGGCGCGACCCGTGGCCGTAGCGTTGGAAGCGATCGGGTTGGCTTCGCCGTATCCTGTAGCTTCGATCCTGTCTTCCGATACGCTATTACGTGTTAAGTAACTCTTAACAGCATCGACGCGTGCCTGAGATAGTCTCAAATTTGTTGCGTCGCTACCCTGAGAATCTGTATATCCACCGATTCGCAAACTATAGTCCGTGTACTCTTCCATTATGCTGATGATTTCATTTAGCATAGCGTAAGAGTTAGACTTAAGAGTAGCTTTGCCGGTTTCGAAATATATCCCGCGTGTTGCAAAGTTCAGTCGCTTTTTAACTTCTTCGCGTACCTCCGGGCAGCCATTAGCCGTTCCGTTCCCGGGTGTAGTAGGGCAGCGGTCAATTTCGTCGATCACGCCATCACCATCGGTATCTGCAGGACATCCCGACTCATCAACTTTTATACCTGCCAAGGTGTTGGGGCAACGATCTTTGGCATCCTCAACACCATCACCATCTGTATCGGGACAACCCTGGAAAATATCCAGGCCAGCCTGGTTGGGACACCGGTCATTAGCGTCTTCCACTCCATCATTGTCAGTATCAGGACAGCCACCGAACCGAGCAACCCCGGCAACATCCGGACATTTGTCGTCCAAGTCCGCAACGCCGTCGCTATCCTTATCAGGACAACCTTCAAGAGACGTTAGTCCGCGAACACCCGGGCATTTGTCCAGGTAATCAGGTACGGCATCAGCATCGGAGTCGACTGGGCATCCCTTTGCATCCACGCTCGCTTGTGTAGGTGTATTGGGGCAATCATCTCGCTTGTCAGACACGCCATCATTGTCCGTGTCTGTCGGCTTCCTTAATTTAAAAACAATGCCTGCGCTTTGTTGAAGGTATACATCATTGTTTCCCTGGGAAATACCGTCCCATCCATCGTACAAGGGCATATTTAACGTATTGGCTATTTCAAAACCGACGCGCTCGGAGAATTGAAATAGGATACCGACGCCGACGGCGGCATTTGCCTTAAATTCACCGTCAGAAATCTGGCTCTTATCCTGGTAGGAGTACTGTTTTGAATCGATCAATGTACCGCCGATCCCAGCAACGATAAAAGGTGCCACCACTGAAGTTTCCTTAAGCATATAGCCGTTGTTAAACTTGTATTTCAGTTTAACATTTAAGGCAAATATATCAGCGTCCACTCCTGCAGTATGGTCAGACGTTTGATAACGAACCTGGTTGAATGAAATTTTCTCCATCAGATTAAATGATGGATTGAGATAATGCTGAAATGAAAGAGCCGCGCCAAGTTTCGGCCTCACGTAATTGTAGAAATGATATTGGTCCCCGTTTAAGTCTCCTGCATATTCGCTAAAGGTAGCGTGTGCCCCAAGAGAGGTCTGACCGTAAGACAAAGATGCAGAAAGGAAAAACAAGCAAAGCGCCCAACAGAGAAAAAACGGCTTTTTTAAGTTAATCATAGATATAGCTTAAAATTCAAATCCCGACTATTCAAATAGAAGGCCAGAACTAATACAGACGTTGAACTGCTTCAGACGTCTGTAGGCCGTTTATGGTAACGACAGGTGAGGTATAATTCCACAATATGTCTGCGAAACAATACCATGGATTTTCATCATTAACATTTTGGAATAGTGATTGTTTCCAGAATGTGATTTCTAAGTTATGAAAATTTTGTTTGTGATTAATCCTATTTCTGGCGCATCCAGCAATGACGAGGCAATATTAGCAATTCATAAAAAGGCAGCCGAGAAACATATTGATTTTAAGTTTCTATATACGTCGTCAGAAAATAACGATTCTCTCATAGAGCGTCAGCTGCAGGAATACATGCCTGACCGGGTGATTGCCTGTGGCGGGGACGGTACGGTTCAGCTTGTAGCTAAAAATCTGATGCAAAAAAATATTCCTGTAGGTATCGTTCCTTTGGGGTCAGCCAATGGACTAGCAACAGCGTTGCGCATACCAGCAAAAATCGAGGATGCCGTGGATCTTGTCTTTAGCAGCCCTAAACAGATCATGTTGGATATCCTTCGTTTCAACGATGACCATATCTGTACGCATTTGGCGGATGTGGGAATCAACGCGAGGCTGGTTAAGAATTATGAAGCAGAAGGCAACCGGGGAATGCTTGGATATGCGAAACATCTGTTACCATCGATTAAAACCAGTCCGCTATTTAAATACACTGTGCGTACAGCCAAAGGGTTATATGAAAAAGAGGGGTATATGATTGTGATCGCAAATGCCAATATGTACGGTACAGGAATCCGAATCTCAGATGGCAACGTTTCAGATGGAAAATTCGAAATTTCGAACATTGAAAAAGTTGCTCTTGATGAAGCTATCAAAGCTGGGTTGACGAGATTTAATGTGTTTGTTGATAAAGATATGTTTTCCGATGTGATTACCTGTGATGGTGCAGAGATACATATCGATCAGAAAATCGATTTTCAAATTGACGGGGAATATATGGGGAAGGTCGACCATCTCAAGGTTACGATTCACCCTTCCGCAATTCCCGTTCTTATTTCGAATGAGTAAGACAGCACCTATATTACTTAGCTTCTATGCACTTTCCAATGGAACTAAAACTCTGCTCACAGGGCAGCTTACCTATTCCTCTTTGCGCGATTTTAGTTTTAAATCGTTTAGTTCACGAAAAACCTTTCGCACAATTCTGGCCCTTTACCGTACACGATTTTTCGCAAACCAACGGGTGACGTTACATTTTGATAAAGACAAGGTACAGGTGAAGACTGATGCATCCGGTTCGTTTTCTTACGTCGCCGAGACAATTCCTGGTAACTCACTCCTTCAAAACATTATGCTATCGAATGGTCAGCCGGTTCGCATAATGGATGACATGTTTTTGCGCAAAGTCCATACGGTTAAATCGCAGTACATCGTGGTGTCGGACATCGATGACACGCTATTGCATTCTCATATCTCGAATAAACTCTTGAAGATCAGAACCCTCATGTTTACCTCAATGGAAAACAGGAAGGCCGTCGCCTCTATGACGCGGTTAATTGGGGAGTTGCATGAAATGGGGGCAGAACCGTTTTACTTGTCTAACAGTGAGCAAAATTTGTATCCACTTATCTACCGGTTCCTGCTTCACAACGGTTTCCCTCCTGGTCCATTGTTTCTAAAGCAAATGAGAAAGATTCGCGACCTGTTCAGATCTTTAAGACTGCATGAAAGAGAGATACACAAGACAAATATGCTTGAGCAAATCGTAAAGCTCTTCCCTGACAAAAAGTATTTTTTGCTGGGTGACAATACGCAGCTCGATCTTAGGATTTACTTGAGGTTTGCCGAAAGGTATCCCGATAACATAAGAAACATTGTCATTAGAAAAGTAGTAAGCCGAGGACATGATGCGGCCTTTTTGAGAGAAACATCCGAGAAGCTTAAGTCGCTGGGCATCGGGTTCTATTATTCAGATACATTTCCATCCAGTTTCGAATTGTGAGGATGTAGTGTGGTAAAAATTGCACATCGCGGAACTATAGGCGCTTGTAACAGGACAATTTTGTTTATAAAATCCTGGCGTGATTTTTTACTGTAAAAGTAAAACGATCCTCTTATGAAAAATCTTCTGAGTTACCTTTGCTTCTTCTTCCTCATGTTTACAATGACCAGTTGTGAATTGGTTGGTGATATTTTTGGTGCTGGTGTTTACACAGGAATCTTTATCGTAATCGTCGTAATCGTGCTAATTGTCGTAATTGTGGCTCGAATTTTCCGTCGATAGGAAGATCATCTATCTCATTGTA
>CAMLER010000521.1 GCA_946478915.1 uncultured Chryseolinea sp. | reverse complement strand
AAAATCGTGATCAATTTTTTTTCTGAGATAATTGATGTAGACGTCAACTACGTTTGTTCCCAGGTCATGATTGATGTCCCAAACGTTTTCGAGGATGTATGTTCTGGAAACTACCTCGTTTTTATGCATGAGAAGGTATTCGAGCAACCTAAACTCACGGGCCGTCAGTTCAATTCGTTTTCCAGCCCGATGTACTTCCATCGATTTGGTATCCAGGGTAAGGTCGCCTGCTGTGAGGATCTTGTTTACGACAGTTCTTCTTCGGGCTAGCGCGAAAAGTCGTGCAAGTAGTTCTCGAAACTTAAAGGGCTTTGTTAAATAATCGTCAGCGCCTGTAGTTAGTCCGTTGACAATGTCATCGGTTGTTCCCAACGCTGTAAGCATAAGAATTGGTGTTTGATCGCCGTGATCTTCGCGAAGTCGTTTACATAATTCGATGCCGTTCATCCCGGGCATGACTACATCAAGAATGATGACATCGTAAGAGTCACTTAATGCAAGTTTAATTCCCGTTGCACCATCGAAGGCTTGTGCAACCAGAATATTGTGTTCTTCCAGCCCCTTTCGAATAAAGGAGGCTACCCGTTGTTCATCCTCAACCAGAAGTACTTTCAAATTAGTGTTTTAATACCTGCATGAAATTAGGAAAAATTGAACATAATAAACCCTGCAGGTATGGGATTAATACGGCCTTGTTAACGAAAGGAGCGATCTGTCACATATTCATCCTAAATTAATTATTTGCCTCCACAGCGACCCTGTTAAGGAAATCGTTATAGGCAATTGGAATTCCCTGACTTAAATTAGTTTGGGTACGGAAGCCCATTTGGTGCAAGCGGGACGAGTCCATTAATTTTCTAGGGGTACCGTCTGGTTTGGAATTGTCTAGCAGAATTCTTCCCTCGAATCCAACCACTTCGGCGATCCGGTGGGCGAGATCTAAAATTGATATCTCTTCGCCGCTGCCTACATTTATTATTTCCTTCTCATCATATTGCTGCATCAAAAAGATGCATGCGGCGCCAAGATCATCAGCGAACATAAACTCACGCAAGGGTTTGCCGGTGCCCCATATAATCACTTCGTCGCGATTTTCTTCTTTCGCTTCGTGAAACCGTCTGATCATGGCCGGAAGCACATGAGAATTATCCGGATGGTAATTGTCTCCAATCCCATAAAGATTTGTAGGCATTGCGGAGATAAAGCAACATCCGTGTTGTTCATAATACGCCTGACAAAGTTTTATACCGGAAATTTTAGCAATAGCATAAGCTTCGTTTGTTGGTTCCAGATATCCACCCAGTAGCGACGATTCAGAAATCGGTTGTGGAGCAAACTTAGGATAAATACAGGATGAACCCAGGAATAAAAGTTTTTCTACGTTGTGTCGGAAAGAACATTCGATCACGTTAGCCTGGATCATCATATTGTCATAAAGAAAGTCGACCGGATAATTATTGTTGGCCAAAATTCCTCCCACTCGTGCTGCGGCCAGGAAAACAAACTCAGGCTCGTTTTCACGAAAGAAATTGTCTACCGATGCACTATCGCGAAGATCCAATTCAGAAGAAGTTGCGAAGCAAATATTATCATACCCTTCATCACGCAACTTTCTACATATAGCTGAGCCTACCATTCCCTGATGGCCGGCCACATAGATTTTAGATTTCCTTTTCATTCTCCTTGATTTTCAACTTCTCTTTATTGGTTAACATGACGAGTGCGAAAATGTTAACATGAAACTTGTTGATACATGATTCAACAAATTGGTATCTTGAGATGTTGCAAAAGACATCAAATCCTCAGCTTTCCGAATTTATCCAATATGTGGTTTAATAAATCAGTAGCCGATACGTTACAACAACTTGAAGTCGATCCTTCAAAAGGACTCGGAGAAGCTGAGGTGGAAGCGAAACTTAAGCAATTTGGACCAAACAGGCTGGAAGGAAAAAAGCGGAAGACAATATTGCAATTGTTCGTTGCTCAACTTAATGACGCCCTAATATTTGTATTGTTCGGCGCAGTTCTCATCACCATTTTTATGGGGGAGCATATCGATGCTGTTATAATCCTGCTGGTCATTTGCATTAATGCCATCTTGGGCGTCGTTCAGGAAGTGAAAGCAGGAAATGCAATTGAAGCACTGAGAAATTTGTCTACACCGAAGGTGCTTGTCAAACGGGATGGTAAGACGAAAGAAATTGAATCCGAGAAAGTTGTCCTAGGCGATATCGTGATACTTGATGCGGGACGATTTATTGCAGCCGACCTTCGGCTCATCGAATCCGCAAATCTCCAGGTTGACGAGTCCGCACTTACTGGGGAATCAGTTCCGGCAAGCAAAGATTCTAACAGGGTATTGAATGACGATCATGTATCTATTGGGGATAGGGTCAACATGGCGTTCATGTCGACATTGGTTACGTACGGACGGGGTGCAGGCGTCGTAGTAGCAACCGGAATGAAAACGGAGGTGGGGAAAATTGCTAGTATTCTCGATGATGATCAGACGAAAACACCATTAGAAATAAGACTGAACCAACTTGGTAAAACCTTGGGTATCATCGCCATTTGTATTTGTGTGGTCATTTTTATTCTCGCAATGTTCCAGGGACGAAATCTTCCTGAAATGCTTCTCACCGCCGTATCACTCGCCGTTGCATCCATCCCTGAAGGCCTGGCCGCAATTGTGGCGGTTGTTTTATCGATTGGTGTGACAATAATGGCAAAGAAGAATGCAATAATAAAGAAGTTGCCGGCGGTGGAAACCCTTGGCTCTGTCAATATTGTATGTTCCGACAAAACAGGTACGTTGACGCAAAACAAGATGACCGTTACCCATTATTTTAATTTGAGCGAGGGTGAAGTCTCCATCGACCCAGAAAGGAAAGCTTATTCTCCCGAAGCACAATTGCTTGCTAAGGCGATGATACTATGTTCCGATGCTACCTATGAAAATGGTGATGGTACCGGCGATCCAACTGAAATTGCATTACTTCACTTTGGGGATGATCTGGGTGTTGATCGAAAAATTCTGATGGATAGAAATCAGCGAATCGGCGAACTCGCCTTTGAGTCTGAAAGGAAGCTAATGTCGACCTTGGAGGACGATAATGGCCGGTTAAGGGTGTTCACCAAGGGCGCCATAGACAACCTGATTGCAAAATGTACACGGGTGAGGGAGGATGGTGAAATTGTAAATTTAACAGAGGAGCACAGGCAGAAATATTCTGAGGCAACGGACGGCCTATCTGTGCGTGCACTTCGGACGCTTGCAGCAGCATACAAACCCGTGGATTCAGTGATAGAATCGTCAGAAATGGAAAAGGACCTGATCCTGATCGGAATGGTGGGTATGATCGATCCGCCGCGAGAGGAAGTAAAACATTCGATTGAAAAGGCAAAACAGGCAGGGATCACCACAATTATGATCACCGGCGATCATAAAAATACAGCCTTTGCAATCGCAAAAGATCTTGGCATTGCTGAGGACCCCGGCCAGACAATAACCGGTGATGAGATACACCGCCGCTCTGAGGAGGAGTTGGGTGAAAATATTTCTAATTACCGGGTTTTTGCAAGAGTTTCTCCTGAACACAAAGTTAGAATTGTCAAAGCTTTTAGGTCAAATGGAAATGTGGTTTCTATGACGGGCGATGGTGTCAATGATGCGCCATCTTTACAGGCTGCGGATATTGGTGTCGCTATGGGCGTAACCGGAACGGACGTGGCGAAAAATGCAGCTGATATCGTACTAACCGACGACAATTTCGCAACAATTATCGCCGCGATCGAACAAGGCCGGAACATATACAGTAACATTAAAAAGTCTGTCATATTCCTCCTGGCAAGCAATATGGGTGAAGTAGTGGTTATGGTTGTTTGCATTTCGTTAGGTTTACCTACACCCTTGATCGCCACACAACTTCTATGGATTAACCTGCTAACGGACACATTACCTGCAGTGGCGCTGGGCATGGATCCAGGCGACCCCGATGTCATGACACATAGACCGAGAAATCCCAAAGAAGGTTTTTTTTCTGAAGGTGCCGGACTACAGGTTATTG
>CAMLER010000520.1 GCA_946478915.1 uncultured Chryseolinea sp. | reverse complement strand
AATATTTTCTGCGAATACTTTTTACGAATGAAAATTCACTTGGTAATGCTAGTTGACAACCGTATTGCACGTCGAAAATTCTATAGATGAAATCGCGATTCCGCCGCTCAATAAAATGGATATGGTTGACTTTCCTGGCAATAGTCATCCTAGTCGTCGCGCTATACTGGGAGTTAATCCTGTACGGACTTCAGCAAGGTTACGGTCAGTTCAATATTATTTGGAACGCCAGGCCCGTTGAAGAATATCTAAGTGATCCCGCATTCCCCGATTCGTTAAAAGTCAGACTGCAACTGATCAACGAGATCCGGAAGTATGCTATCGATTCGCTGGGATTGAAAGACACGGAAAATTATAAGACACTATACGACCAAAAGGGTAAAGAGGTAATGTGGGTGGTAATTGCCAGCGAACCTTTTCAGCTGAAATCGAAGGAATGGAAATTTCCGGTTGTTGGTTCCGTTCCCTACAAGGGATTTTTTAAAAAAGAACGGGCAGATAATTTAAGAAAGGAACTGGAAGCGGAGGGATGGGATGTTATTGTAAGAAATCCGGGTGGATGGTCTACACTTGGCTGGTTTACGGACCCTATCCTCAGTAAGATGTTGACCCGAAGCGAAGGCGACCTGGCTAATCTGATCATTCATGAGATGTCGCATGCAACAATCTTTGTGAAGGACAGTGTTGAATTCAATGAAAACCTATCAACCTTTATTGGTGATCGGGGTGCGGAACAATTTCTGCTCTATAAATATGGTCCGGATTCAAAAGAATATATCTCTTACCTGCAGGAAGATTCAGACTATCTGAAATACGTGGACCACATGCTTCGCGGAGCACAAAAGCTGGACAGCCTTTATTCAACTATCCAGGCGTCGGATCTTCTTTCCCGAAAAATCATGCTGAAGGAAAATCTGATCCGGCAGATTGTAAAAAATATGG
The DNA here is from genome assembly GCA_946478915.1 of uncultured Chryseolinea sp. Next base: position 3,127 of record CAMLER010000520.1, on the reverse strand, counting down.
ATACGTTGTCTCTGGCTTTGACGAAAGAACCTTCGGCGCGATTCAGAAAGACGCTCCCCAATAATGCTTACTTCATTAATTATCGTCAATATCAGGCAAAGCAAACAGAGTTTGCCGACGAGTGGAAAGAAGATTTCGGCGGCGACCTGAAATTGTACATCCTTCACCTAAGCAAAAAATATCCGTTCCTATGAGACTTCAAACGTGTGAAAAACTTGTTAATGAATTTCAATGTCTACGCTGAATTAAGGAATTGTTAAGAAACTCTTATTCATTCTGAAATCCTTCATTTCTGAGTATTTTTGGGAAAGAGTTTACCCATGGGAAACAAGCTGGCGCACAAAGTTCTTGTCGTCGATGATGAGGAACCAATCCTCGAGTTGCTGAAATACAATCTTGAAAAGGGTGGTTATGAAGTAAAAACAGCACAGGATGGTGCAAAGGCAGTTGACATTGCGAAGAAATTTGTTCCTGATCTTGTATTGCTGGATATCATGATGCCAAAAATGGATGGGGTTGAAACATGCCGGCAGTTGCGTGATCTGCCTGAATTGCAGAAGACATTTGTCGTGTTCTTAACAGCGAGATCAGAAGAATATTCCGAAGTCGCCGCGTTTGATATTGGTGCCGACGACTATATCACCAAACCGATCAAACCCCGGGCTTTGATGAGCAGGATAGGTGCCTTGTTTCGCCGGGAATCAAAAAAATCTTCGCCGTCGAGTACGATAACAATTGATGAGCTGACTATTGACCGCACTAGTTATACAGTGACGATCGATGGGCGTGAAATAAATCTTCCAAAAAAAGAGTTTGAATTGCTTTACTTCCTGGCCCAGAATCCTAACAAAGTTTTTAATCGCGAAGAGTTGCTTCAGAATATTTGGGGAACGGATGTTTATGTGCTGGCCAGGACGGTCGACGTGCACATTCGGAAAGTGCGCGAGAAGATCGGTGAAAACTATATCACAACGGTAAAGGGAGTTGGATATAAATTTATGCAGTAGTAATGTTTGGCCGCAAGGACACAAACACGCTATGGTTTACACTTTAGTAAACTCCCTTACGATAGCTTTGCTGTAAACTCATCGAACTCATCCGCACCTGAATCCCTCGAAGCAATGTTAACGGTTATCGGAAACCACTATCTTAGGGCATGGTTTACAGTTCACGGGGATTAGCACTATTGCTAGCCGTTTGTATCGCTGTCATTACATCATTGTTTTTGTCGCTCTTTGAAAGCGTCAATCTAAATGCTCTCGTCGTAGCCTTTCTTATAAGTTTCTCTGTTTCCTATCTTCTAATTTTCGTCGTGTTGGAATTCTTGATATTTCGCGAGATCAACCGGATATACAAGTTGATCAACAAGCTGAAAAGGAAAGAGCTTTCGGACATAGGGAAGGAAAAATCTTCGGCTTTGAATCCGTTAAAATCTATCAACGAGGAAATTTTTTCGTTCGCGGATCTCAAACAAAAAGAAATTGATAAACTGAAAAAACTCGAAGCTTTTCGGAAGGAGTTTATTGCCGATGTCTCACATGAACTTAAGACGCCGATATTTGCTGCCCAGGGATTTGTGCATACCTTACTGGATGGCGCGGTTAACGATAAGGCTGTACGCAATAGATTCTTGAAGAAAGCTGCGAAAAGCCTGGACGGACTCGACGCGCTCGTACAGGATCTTCTCACGCTTTCGCAGATTGAAACAGGGCAGATCAAGATGCGATTCGAGAATATCGACCTTTATAAACTTACAGAAGAGGTCATTGAGCAATTTGAAGAGAAGGCAGAAAAGAGAGACATCGCAGTCCGAATTGAGAGCGATTCAAAAAAAGTGTTTGCGTATGCAGACTGGCAGAGGATGAGTCAGGTTATGACCAATCTGATATCAAACGCACTGAAACATTCCCCAGATGAAGGGGAGGTGATCGTCTACTTCGAACAAAGCAAGAAATATGTCACTATTGCTGTTCGGGATTTTGGCGAAGGCATTCCGCAGGAAGATCACACCCGGATATTTGAAAGGTTTTATCGCGTTGACAAAAGTCGCAGCCGCGAAAAAGGTGGAACAGGATTAGGGTTATCAATTGTTAAGCATATTTTGGAAGGGCATAACACAAGAGCAGAAGTAGAGAGTGAGCCCGGTAAAGGAGCGATTTTTAGCTTCAGATTACCTCGTGTCAAACCTGAGCTGACGGATTCGCGAGAAGTTTTAAAGAGCGAAAAAAATTGAAGAATACACGTATAAAATTTGAAGACCTCATTCTTTTTGAGGATGACGATTTTGTTTTGGTGAATAAACCGCCATTCTTATCAACGCTGGAAGACAGGAATGAGAAGGTAAACCTGCTTCGGCTTGCTAAGGCGTATACCTCGGATGCGCAGGTTTGCCACCGCCTGGACAAAGACACATCTGGCGTGCTTGCAATAGCAAAGAATCCGGCGGCGTACCGACACCTGAGCATGCAATTCGAAAACCGCCAGGTAATTAAGGTATATCACGCGCTGGTGGACGGAATACATCGGTTTGAAGATACAAAAGTGGACCAGCCCATCTTAAAGCAGACCGATGGGATGGCTAAGATCAGCCGCCGGGAAGGGAAGGCTGCGCTCACTTATTTTTCCTCCATGCAATTTTTCGCCCACCATACGCTGGTGGCCTGTAAACCCATAACGGGCAGAATGCACCAGATCAGACTTCATATAGCATACCTTGGGGCACCAATCACTGGCGATGAACTATATGGAGGAAAACCGCTCTATCTTTCGCAGCTGAAAAGGAAGTTTAACCTGAAAAAGGAAACTGAGGAGGAGCCTCTTATTAAAAGAATGGCTTTACACGCTGCTTCGCTGGAATTCAAAGATCTTTCGGGTTCTATCAAAATAATTGAGGCACCATATCCAAAGGATATGCAAGTCCTGATCCGGCAACTGGAGAAAAACAGCTGATCTTTGTGTTTTCGCCGTAAAATGTTTGCATCCCGACAGGAACTACGCCCACGGTTTATTCTGTTGCATGAAAACGGCTGGTAAAAGTCTTTCTAAAGGTAGGTTTCTGTTGTCTTTTAGCCGGTTTGAAGGAGCCGAGCGTTTCACAAAATTGTGAATGCAGCTTGCATTTCCCGGA
>CAMLER010000519.1 GCA_946478915.1 uncultured Chryseolinea sp. | reverse complement strand
GATTGGCATTTGTATATCGAGAAAGATCAGATCGGGTGAATGTGTTTCCAGCAGTCGTAATAGATCGATCGGATTGCTTCCCTCTCCTACGAGCTGAAGGAAGTCGACTTCAGCCACATAGTTGGCTATACACTCCCGTGCAAGCGGTTCATCATCAATTATGATACAGCTAATCGACATTTACAATTTGAGATCATCAAGCTACCTTCCTGTTATCTTTGCTTATTTCTTTTTCGTAATCGAGGTTTAACCTTAGGATCACACGAAACTCATCGGTTTGCTGTTGCACCATCAAGTCCTGTTGTCCTGCATAGAGGAGGTCAAGTCTTCTTTGAACATTTTTTAGTCCGATTCCGCGATAAACAACAGCATCCTTTGATACCGGTGTATTTTCAGATACACTGTTGGAGACATCCAACAACAGTTGGCAGCCATCCAATCTCAAAACAATGCTGATCCAGTTTTTGCATTCTTTATTCTGAGATACATGTTTGAAGGCGTTCTCAACAAAAGGCATAATGATAAAGGGCGCTATTGTCAAACCCGGATGTTGACCTGGATTTCGTTCGAACACAACTTCCACATTCGAATCCAGGCGCAGCTTTTGCAATTCTAAAAAATTTTCCATGTAAAATAGCTCCTGATCAAAGGGTATAAGCTGTTCATTGCATTCGTAGAGCTGATAGCGCAACAGGTTTGAAAATTTGGCAAGCGAATCCGACGCCCGTCTGGGGTCTTTGTTAATGAGAACGAAGATGGAGTTGATTGTATTAAATAAAAAATGAGGGTTGAACTGAGCCCTCAAAAACTTTAGTTCGGTTTCCAATTTTTCCCTGGCCAGCAACTGTTCCCTTTGCCTGGTATCCAGCCAGTTTTTCGCGAGCTTAATGCTCATCGCCAACGTCATACTGGCCGCAGTAGACGGAAGTGCTCCGCTTTCGAACAGGGAAAAGTAATTAGCAGGATCAATGTTATACAACACCTGCATCGGTTGATCCAATACCCACGCCCCAACATAATATCCGCTCACAATGAGAACAGCTGCAACTACAATGGTAGTGACCAGCAAAATCACGTATTTAAAATAGCGACCTTTCTCCAGAAACCGTGGCATGAGGAAATACAGGTTGAAGTAAACGGCTGCGGCCTGAAAGACCATGTAGAAAAAAAATTTAAACGCTGCCTGCGGTAAAGCTAGACTGGCAATTACGTCCATCGGACTGCCTATGCGCAGCGTCCACCACATGAAATGGTATGCAAACCAAAAAGGCAAGTGATAGAGTTTATAGCGATAAAACCAGGCGGTCCTAATTTGACTCATGGTCAGGAATATGCTATTTACAATTTATTATTATGATGTGAGAAAAGCCATGATTCCAGGGATGCTTCCCGCGACACATTTTCCCAACTGTTGTGCTTTACACCAGGATACTCGGTATAACGCACCTTCTTACCTCCCAATTTAATAATTTCTTTATACACGTCACGCGAGAGGTTCACCGGTACTATGTCATCGGCTTCACCATGGAATATCCATAGCGGCGTATCGAGCAGATCTGGCGCTGCTTTCGGATCGGAACCACCGCAGACTGCATATGCCGCGGCGAACTTGCCTTGCTCCTTGGCAAGTATGGAAAACACGCCAAAACCACCCATCGAAATGCCATAGAGATATAGCCTGTTCTGGTCGATGTTGTACAAATTAATGACAGAGTCTACAAGCTTCAACGTCAGCGACGTTGCTAAGGTGTGACCCGCTTGCCATGTATTCCCCCACCCCTGATCAGCCACCTCACACTTGGGTGTTAACACAAAGGCCGGATTTTTCATTTGCACATCGCTATGGTACCAGGAAAGATTACGCGAAACAGTATCGGTACTTCCATGCAGGTAAACGATCAAAGGGTACGATTTTTTCGGATCGTATCCTTGAGGTTTGAAAAGTCCATATCGCAAGGACTTGAAGTGACTTTCAGAATAGCCTTCAACCTGATTTGCAAGTTGTGCATATGAAAATTGAATACATGTTGTCAACAACAGTGTGAAGATTAGAAGCGTTATGGTTCGCATAATTAATGGATAATGGTAAACGATTATTCTATCAGCTTTGCATCAATGGGGTGCGACTTTGGTTGTGCCGGACGGTCTGTCTGGAGACAAGACTAAAAGCAATTGTCAGCTCAATCATAATTTCCTATTGACCGGAACATTTTTAGCGAGTGATCCGCCTCTCTTCGCCATATACGGATGTTTTTTCCCAGACTCACACCAGAGTACCCGCCATTCTTCCAACTTGCGATGTGACTTGCATATTCCACAACAAATATTCCCAGATCATCTATACGATCATTACGAATATCCAACTCTTCAAATACCGGTAATTCCTTTACGTGAGATTCAATATAACCAATGATTGCCTCTTTTCCCTTAAACATCGGGTAATAACTTGACATCAATATCGCGTCATCGGAATAGTACAACGCCCAGGTGGCCGCATCGTGTTGTGTGACCGTTGCATCGAGCAGTCTGTTATATGCGGCCAACTCAAAACGAATGGAGTTCGTGACGGGAACATTCGGCAGCATAGCCTGCTGTTTTGTTGGAAGATCATCAAACCTCAAGCGATCATGAAGGTCTCCATAAGATTCGTCAAAATTCCAGATCTCGGTCAGCAAAAGTGGATGAGCTTCCGTACCGATATGCCAAAGATCCATATACTTACCGACAAGCTGATATTTCTTGCCGCTATCTTTCGAAGTTATTTGGAACATCAATGTTCCGATTTCCATTAGCTGTTTGTTCAAATCAAGAATTTCAATTTCTCGTTTGGAGAATTCATGAATGATGAAGCTGTCAGTGAATGCCTTGTAGTACGCGCCCGCCGCTTTCTTTCCCTCCATCGTTTTTTGGAAAGGCGGCATCAGTCTGATTGAATCGGCATAATATGCCTCGAGCACAGCAAGATTGTTATTCAATATACTTTCAGTTTGATCCTGTCGAAATTTATTTAGGAACGAAATGTAGTTGTCAGGTGCGATTGATTGAGCCATTGACCCGGATGTAACAACGAGTAGCAAAACATGGCAAAGGATGATCTTCATATTTTTACTAATTATCATAAATAGTTGTGCGTGCCGATCTCACGAAAGAGTTTTAGTGATCCGTCGCTCTGCCTCTTCCAAATACGGATTCCTTTGCCTTCAGTTTTGCCGGGCCCATTCGCGTGACTCCAGTCCACTTTAAACATGGCGTATTCGAGAATGTGATCGCCAAAATTCTCAAACCTAAAAGTATAGCATGATACGGACTCGATTGTAACGGTACCTGCCCTGCTATACGCCGTCAGGTACGGTTTTAACTGAGACATCCCAACGACTGCACTATCTGCAAAAGGATAAAATATTCCATCCTCCATAAAAAACGCGATGCGAAGTGGAGCATCTCGCTGACGCACACCTTTTTCCATTAGTGCATTGTATGCCTTAAGCTCAAAGGGTACCTCGATTTGAATGTCAGATTCGTCAGGTTGTTTTTGATTTGTGGAAATTATTAGTGATTCAGGATGATCCACCGGATGAAAGTATCCAAACGCTTCACCTTTGATGCGGTAGGTGTCACTCTCTTTGGTCCAAACCTGCCAGTATTTTCCGTTCAGGGTTATTGAAGAATCGTTAAGGTGTGTGTCGTACTCGCGTTTAAAGGTACCGATCACGATAATGGTATTGGCTAAATGGATAAATTCATGTGGCTGGCGATTAATTGCTTTGATGCGTTGCCTTTTAGAAATCTCCTGATAGTAATTTTCAATTTCAGTCCTTCCCGTCAGCGTCACCTGGTATTCAGGCATGAGGATGGCGAGTTCGGTGTAACGGGCAACGAATTCAGACAACGTTGGTTTACTTTCGGCTTCATCAAGCTGGTACGTAAGCAATCTGATGGTTTGTTCCGTCTGGTCAAGATTTCCTTGCGGCTGCTTTTCCGTACCGCATGAGGAAGTAATGATCATAACCAGGAGACAGCAAACTGATAGGGATAGCTTCATATTTCTTTGGGATATGAATCGAAACTAGCCATCATGTACCAGGCGGGAAAATAATATTGA
>CAMLER010000518.1 GCA_946478915.1 uncultured Chryseolinea sp. | reverse complement strand
TGCTTCGGATAAAGCGCTTGTTGACAAATAAGAATTGTTCCCCTCGTTTTTTTCGGGCGAATTGAGGATGGCCTACATACCCGGAGATCTTCACCAATGGAGTTTCTTCGTGACATGCCGCGAGCTGTTCCTGGTAAGCTTTACCGAATATGTTAACGATACGCTGACTTAATTTTCCGGGTGGAAGGTCATATTCGAGCGAGTCCGATTCGATCAACTGAAATGCTACTTCCGGGTGCGACAGGGCAAGACGCTGGAATTCATCAACGATATGCTGGTATTCGCTCGCATTTGACTTTAGAAAATTTCGGCGAGCCGGAATATTATAAAACAAATTCTTGACGCAGATGCTGGTTCCAATATCACAGGCAACAGGTTCTTGTCGTTTAACATCAGATCCTTCAACAACCAACAATGTGCCGAGTTCATGCTCTGCCAGACGTGTTTTCATTTCCATTTGAGAAACAGCGGCAATCGACGCGAGTGCTTCACCGCGAAAACCCATTGTATGTAGTGTGAAAAGGTCTTCTGCGCGCCTGATCTTCGAAGTTGCATGGCGCTCGAGACTCATGCGTGCGTCTGTTTCTGACATTCCTTTGCCATTGTCGATCACATGGAGCAAAGTTTTTCCCGCTTCTTTTATGATTAGTCTGATGTGCGTTGCTCCTGCATCAATTGAATTTTCAATCAATTCCTTAGCTGCGGAGGCAGGGCGTTGCACAACCTCACCTGCAGCGATTTGGTTGGCAATTGAATCGGGTAGAAGTTGTATTATATCAGGCATGTATCAGCACAAAACCGTTCGTAAAAGTGCAGATTAGCGCCTAAACTTCCTGAACTTTAAAAACAAATAAAATGGGACAAACACCAGAGCAATCCCGTACAGTGCTACCCTGCCGTACTCGACATAAGCAAGGACTCCCACAGTCAGCAAAATCAAAATGAAAAGACGCACCATGTTTCCAGAAGGATCGCGCTGTACCGTTACCGTTTTCTTGGCGGTGCGGAAGGAACCCGTAATCCGGCTTCGGTAGCCATGGATATCATCCTCTCCTTTTTCGTCTTTGTTCTCATTTCCAAGACTTAGTTCCCGGCGGATACGCTCTTCTCTTTCTTTCCGTTCTTCCTCCACAGGATCATAGTGCCGGGGACTATAAGCAAAGCGTTTGTATTTCGGGGTTTTATTGAATAAGGTCGGTAGCTTCATAAATATAAATTTAGAATAATCTGTTAATCGAATCGAGTTTCATATTCGCCTTTAATCCTCCAACATTGACCGTTCTTCAGGAAGTCGTCGACCGATTAACTAATTTTATAAATTGAAGGCCGCATAAAGTTGCGGGTATAATTAACCATTTCAAAACTCAACGTGGGGATGCTAAAAAAAGTTTTTTTCATTTTTTTGTGGATTTGTGGGGTGCCAATGGTGGTTTTGGCGCAACCCGACAAGAATAATTGGATTGATAGTGTTTTTAATTCCCTGAGCGTCGATGAACGGATCGGACAGCTGTTCGTTGTTCCGGTGCCCTCAAACACGGGTGCCGCAATAATCGACAAAATCGAAAATCAAATTAAGAGCAAACAAATAGGCGGCATTATCTTCGATTCCCTCGGGCCGCTACAACAGGCAAAAGTTACGAACAGATTTCAGGCAGTTTCTGATATTCCATTATTGATTGCCCAGAATGCGCCGCTTGGGCTGGGTCAGGTACGGGATAGTACCATCCATATTCCTGACGCATACATTATTGGTGCATCGCGGAACGACTCATCTGCATATTTAGTGGGGAAAGAAATCGCACGAAAAATGAAGCTTCTCGGGGCTCATGTCAATGTGTCTTCTTTTGCAGAAATAACAAATAATTTTCGCGACTCTTTGAGTCAATATTCGTTTGGACAAAATGGTCTGCGTGTAGCGTCAAAAGCAACTGCATTTATGAACGGTCTGCAGGACCATGGCGTATTAGCTGTTGTTAAGAATTTTTCCATCAATGGTGCGACGGTACTTGAAGTCAAAGATGACGTACCAGTAATTGAAGCGAGTATTGACAGCGCAAAGTCACTGCCTTTCTTTAAATTATTCGAAAATAAAGTGTCGGGTTTTATGCCCATTCAATCGAGCTTTCCACTTTTCTACCAGGACATGGACCTTGTGAAAAAGAATTCGCTCGATGCCCTGACTATTTCATCACTTCTGTCGGGAGATTGGTTCCGGGAAAAGCAGGATTTTGATGGTCTTGTTTGGGTCACCGTTCACCCAACAGGCAGTGCAAATGAAGAGAATAATGGAGACCGTGAATTGCTCGCCTTCAAAGCGGGTAATGATTTGCTCATTTCCTCGGACGACGTCGGGCCAGCCATTCGAAAAATAAAACGAATTATCAGGAAGGGAGAAAGTTATGAAGCCTTGCTGACTAAAACCGTGCGCAAAATTCTGGCGGCAAAGTACGACGCAGGATTGTGGAAGAAACCTGTGGCTACAACGGACAATCTCCTGTCGAAGTTGAATTCACCTCAAGCGAGGCTTGTGAGTCAAAAATCGTATGAAGCTGCAGTGACGGTAATTCAGGACGAAAACAAACTGATTCCGGTGTCAACGTTAGAGAATAAGAATTTTGCTTACCTCAACACAAGCCAAGCTGGCGAACACGATTTTTATCAATATCTCTCAAAGTATGTTCATGTGAATTATTTTGAAGTGGATTCATTATCGACCGCCGCTACTCTTTTGGATTCTATTGAAGATCAGCAGGTGGTGATTGTTGGTATTTTTCCCGATACAAAGTCGTCAGTGATGCGCGAAATTATCACGCTTGCGCTACGCGGTTCTACACGACATCAAATCATTTTGTGCGACTTTGGGAATCCAGCCTTTTTGCAATCGACGCTACCAAATGTGACTGTCGTTACAGCGTACCGCTCTGAGGCGGATGTGCGGCGCATTGTACCACAAATAATTTTTGGCGGTCTTAAGGCAAGCGGAGCTTTGCCTTTTAGTTATTCTGCAGTTGCTCCCGAAGGTTTAGGAGTAGAGACAGAATCGCTCCAACGGTTGAGCTATTCGATACCGGAGGATGTAGACATGAGCAGTAATTCATTAAAGAAAATAGAGACGATCGTCCAGGAAGCAATTGCTGACCATGCCACTCCGGGATGTCAGGTGTTAGTGGCCCGACATGGGAAAGTAATTTACGATAAAACATTTGGAGGACTGACTTATGACAATACGGATTCGGTAACGGCAGATGTTATTTATGATCTCGCATCATTGACGAAAGTCTCAGCTACACTGCAGACCGTGATGTTCATGTTTGAAAAAGGATTGATCGATCTCAACAAAAAAATGTCTCATTATCTGCCGGAGTTAAAGAAGACAAATAAGAGGGACATAACTCTCATCGAAGTGCTTACACACCAGGCGGGTTTGGCACCCTTCATTCCGATGTGGACCGAAACAGTAAAAAATAATGTTTTTCTCCCTCAATACTATAGCCGGATCCAAAACGAGGTTTATCCATTGCAGGTTTCTCCTGACCTTTACGCTGCGCCGGTGATCAGAGATTCGGTCTGGGCATGGATCGGCGACTCGAAACTTCAGAATCGCCCGCCGCGAACCCCGTTTACTTACCAATACAGCGACCTTGGTTTTTTGTTGCTGCAACGGTTGGCGGAGACAATTTTCAATCAACCAATCGACGAATTTCTCGCTCAAAATCTGTACGAACCACTGGGGGCCTACACGACGGGATTCACGCCGCTGAGACGGTTTTCTGCGCAACAGATCGCACCGACGGAAGATGATAAGATTTATAGGAAGACCCATATTGCCGGCACCGTTCACGACGAACGCGCGGCCATGATGGGCGGGGTTGCTGGGCACGCTGGTCTTTTCAGCAATGCTACAGATTTATCAAAATTGGGACAGATGCTGTTGCAGGGAGGTTCGTACGGCGGATACCAGTATTATAAACCTGAAACCGTCAGACTTTTTGCAGCCAAGCAATTCGAAAAAAGCAGGCGTGGGCTCGGATGGGATAAGCCGGTTCAGAGCGAATGGAATAGCCCGACTTCGTTAAAAGCATCTCCTAAGACATTCGGGCACACCGGCTTT
>CAMLER010000517.1 GCA_946478915.1 uncultured Chryseolinea sp. | reverse complement strand
AGCTGATCTGCGGGCAGATAAGGTATTCTTCAGGGGAAAATGGAACAACGGTCCCCAGGTTGCGCAGCTAAATTACATGGAGGACGTTGTCACCCAAAAAACAACCTTGCTAAAAGCCTCCCTTGATCCGGTGAGTCATCGGTTTGAATTCATCATCGATTTGACCCAACCAACGGTTTTGCATTTTAAGAATCATTCGATCATTGCTTTGCCGGGCGATACAATTGATGTTGATATCTCGGGAAACGACTCTGACGTCGGACTCAGCTTTAAAGGGCCGCATGGTGCCCAGCACAGCTTTCTTATCAGGCTGGAGAAGGCTATGGGCAAATTTGTACCGTCGAAGTACCCCATGGGTGAATTATCGATTGAGAAGTATAAAATCTTGGCAACTCATCATTATGATTCATCACTACTTTTTCTAATGAACGATGTCAAGGTTCTTGGTATGTCGAAAGAATTTCAGAAGGCCGCCCAAGGGTTTCTTACGTCTTTGTACTATTCGAACCTATTATACCCGGTCTCCTCGGGTTTTATCCAAAAAGATAAATTACCTCCCTATTATTTTGAACTGGTGGATTTCTCATTTTTTAAATCGAAAGAATTCCTTGGCTTCCCTGATTTCATAGCCACGATTTCGCAATACAATGCACATTATTACTCGAAAGAACAACCAGGAGCGTTCTATGATTCAGCCTCTGTTGCTTTCCGGATAAGATCCGCAAACCACAACTTTTTCGGGGAGATAAAAGATAATTTGCTGTTGTTCATTTTTACTGAATTGACCAGGCATGGGACAGAAATCAATGATGCACAGATCCAAACGTTGTACGAATATTTGGCGGGAGTATTTGGTGACCAGCCGAAACGGGTCGCAGAAATGCAGGCGTTGAAATACACTTTCGACATAACCGACGAGCCACTTCCCATAAAAGTTCTCGAACAGCAGTTGAAGACGCCGAAGGGAAAGATCACTACACTGGCGCAGGTATTGGCTGTGAATGACGTAGTGTACATCGATTTTTGGGCAACTTCATGTGCAAAGTGTTTAAGTGAAATGACGGCTCAACAACAACTGATGGCTGAAATGGAAGGCGCGCAAATCAAGTTTATTCGGATTTCCTTTGATAGTGACGAGAAAGCGTGGACAAAAGCAATATCTAAAATGAAAATTGAAGGTGAGCACTATTTAATGCCGGAAGGGTTCTCGTCCGCGATAGCACAATACCTTTCCTTTGATGAAATTCCCCGGTATGTTATCCTTGACAAAGAAGGCAGGCTGGTAACTCGTCAGGCTTCAAGGCCGAGTTCAATTTTGCAAAACAAGGAGGAATTGTTGAGTTTAGTTGACTGATCATTCGACATCCTCATTTAACAAGCGACGACTGCCTTTAGTTTAACGTTGTTCCAGATTAATCTTTGAGCTTCCCATCTACGCTACTTACTAATTGTAGATTTTTTTTCAGACTTTATTTGGCTTTAATTCCCCAAACCTCCACAGATAGCTCAACAGCGTTAAGAAAATGCCATATTTTAAAAATTTGATGATGTGGCATGAGGTTAGCCATTCCTTGGATGACATTTAATGTCATCAACAAAACTTAAAAAATGCGTCATGAAAAAGATTGAAGTAAAATTCCTATTTGCGTTGGCGATGCTATGTTATGTAAATACATATGCTCAAAAGCCAGCGGTAGTATCCAGTAACGAGCCGGGCTGGCAGCATATCGGCCAGACTACGGCAAGTTTTAAAAGTCAAAATGAGTCCATAGAAGTAATGGGCGCAGATGAATTTTCTGCTATTAAGCTCAAAGTGATGGAAGCTCCGCTTGAAATTGAAAGGTTGCAGGTTTTCTACGAATCCGGTGATATGGAAGAAATAAAAATTGACAAAGAAATCGGCAAAGACGATGAAAGTCGTGTCATCAAGTTAAAACATCCGGATCGTGATATCAAAAAGGTCGCATTTACTTATAAAACTGGTTCGAATGCCGAAGGTGAAAAGGCTGACGTTGCGCTTTATGGATTGAAGACCGGTCAGCCAAGTGGTTCGGATTCGTATCGCGATGAAAAAGAGGAATTAAAGAAGGATGCCAGAGAAACTCGTGACGAAGTAGAAGATAAAGCCGAAAGAACTGCTGACGATGTTGAAGAGGGTGCGCAAAGTGTAGGAGACAAAATTAGCGAAGGTGCCAACGATGCAGCCGCGGCAATTAAGGATCAAAAGGTGGATGACAAAGTGGGTCCCGGTGGTGAAACTGTTTACCTCAATGAGGAAGCTAAATATTATTACATCAATAATGAAGGCGACAAGGTATACATTTCAAAAATCCAACTGAAGGATAAGCCCAAAAAGAAGTAGACGTAAATGATGAAGAATTTCAAGAAGCACCCCTCGGGTGCTTCTTTTTTTGCTACCAGAAAAAATCAATCTTTCTGGATACTTTCTACATTTCCGTAAATGGTTACTATTACTTCTGTAATTTCTTTACTTTCGGCGCGGCTAGTCGATAATTTCGACGTGCAAGAACCGAATTACCGAAGAAGCATTTAATTTTATCACAAATGAATTTCTCAAACATCATTAGTCTTCTTGTTATATCTTTTTTTCTTTCAGCAACAGTGGGATGCACAACAAACAAGTCGGCAGGCGACCAAACAGCAAATTTGAAAGATACGATTTCCGTGGTAGTAAAGGAGTATGTTTTTGAAACACCTCAGCCTTTCGAACAATGTCACGCATCAACGGTACTACGGACGCAGGACGGAAAATTTCTCGTTGCCTGGTTTGGCGGTACTCATGAAAAACACGATGACGTGGGCATTTGGCTTTCAAAAGGAGGTCCGGGTAATTGGACGACTCCCACAGAAATTGCCAAGATTCGCGAGGATGCGCACTGGAATCCGGTGTTATTTGAATCTAACGATGGGGCTATTGTACTTTTCTTTAAGGTTGGGAAGACTATTGATCACTGGGAAACGTGGTTCAAAATTTCCCGGGATAACGGTGAAACCTGGAGCGAAGCAAGTGAACTTGTCGCTGGCGACAAAGGCGGTCGGGGTCCGGTCAGGAATAAGCCGATTGTCCTTTCTGATGGAACATGGTTAGCACCCGCCTCCAATGAAAATCAAGGTGTATGGAATGCTTTTGTCGATCGGAGCGAAGACGAGGGAAAGACATGGAATGCTTCATCATTCTTTCCTGTAAATAGAGATTCGATCGTCGAGGAAGGAGTTATCCAGCCTGCTCTTTGGGAGTCTGGTGGTGGCAATGTCCATGCGCTGCTACGCAGTTCGGCAGGCGTTATTTGCAGAAGTGATTCGAAAGACTACGGAAAGACCTGGTCGCCTGTCTATAAAACAGATTTACCCAATCCAAACAGCGGAATAGACCTTACTAAACTCGATGACGGAACATTAATTCTGGCCTACAATCCTGACACAGTGAACTGGGGTGAGCGCAATCCAATCTCATTGACACTTTCCAATGACAATGGTAAATCATGGCCTTTTTCAGTCGATGTTGAAACAGGTGTAAAGGATGATGAGTTTTCCTATCCATCAATCATACACTTCGGCGACAGTGTTGCGCTGACTTACACCTGGAAGAGGAGGAATATTGTTTTCAGTGTTGCAAAAATACATTGAACAGGTTTCGTATCGACTTAGTAAATCGATTCTAGAAATCTATATTTTCGGTAATTCGCTTCCCATCTTTTTTGAACGTGTCCATAAATAGCCTTATTCGTTTTCTTGCTTCTTGCAGGTCGTGAATATTAAGATTGATGTTCAAAAGATCGATAAACCAAGGGGCCTTAACCGGATCAAGCACATAGGTTTCTGCTATCTCACGCGCGATCGGGAGCGTCGTTTTCTTGGAGTCATCATGAACATCATTGTTGTTTGCTTTAAGTAGTTTCGCATATTCTTCCTCAAGCAGCCGTTCGAAAAGTCCGGCATCAAACTTCTTACCTACTGTTGCTCCAATTTCGATGTCTTCTTCAGTTAACGCTGCGCCTTTGTGAACCCATTCCCAAAGTATGCTCAGTCGTATTTCTCCCGTGGCCATATCTTCCATGAGGTACAGGATATCATCGTTCCCAAAAAAGTCTGCTGGTTT
>CAMLER010000516.1 GCA_946478915.1 uncultured Chryseolinea sp. | reverse complement strand
TTGCAACTGACGCAATCTTCCGATACAGAAATTTCCTTAGCGTCAATATCATGGCTCTTGGCAAAAGAAGCGCTCGGCGGATTGTTGCTTGGTGTCCTGCTGGGCCTCACCGCCTCAAAAGCCATGCAGGGTATCGATGATTATATCGTATCTGTGCTAATAACCTTATCAGTTGTGATGGGAGGTTACCTTATTGCGCACGCCATACACATATCTAGTCCGTTGACCATGGTTGCCGCGGGGCTCATTATCGGGAATTATGGAAAGAAAGTTGCGATGTCAGAAATCACGAAAGACTATCTGACAAAATTTTGGGAACTGATCGACGAAATCCTGAATGCAGTTTTATTCTTATTCATCGGCTTCGAATTGTTATTAATTCCCGACTTTGAGACCTATTGGATAATTTCCCTTGTTTCAATTTTTATCGTTCTATTTGCAAGATTCGTTTCAATCTGGATACCATCTTTGATCGTTCCCTTCAAACCGAGGCTAAGCCGCGGATCGCTCACCATGTTGGTGTGGGGCGGACTTAGAGGTGGTGTTTCCATCGCGCTCGTCCTTTCCATCAATGGAAGCGGTCACAAAGAATTGCTTCTCGAAATGACATATTTCGTTGTTGTCTTTTCGATAATTGTTCAGGGACTTACGGTTGGGAAGGTCTCTGAACGCGTCCTTAAACGCGTCCCATCGTCATAACTATACGCCGGTCTGCCAATCGCGGCGTTCCAAACGATAAACACGGCACTCATCCCGGCCAAAGATTCTTTTTTCAAAAAATCTAAAGCCGAGCTTTTCATAAAACTTATGCGCTCTCACATTGACTTCCAGGGGGTCGATAACAACGCCAGTGACATTTGCATTTGCGAAACACCGCTCCAACGCCAGGTTCATCATGATGGTGCCATACCCTTTACCAATATTCACCCTTTCACCAATCCAAATGTCGATAGCCCGGAGGTTAGGCGCTGCATCCCCCCAATACTTGGTTTCCTCCCTGAGAGGGTCGATTATTTGGATAAATCCAATTGGCTTTCCATCTAGTTCAGCAATTAGCTGTTCCCGCCAATCTGGAGCACGTTGAAGCTCCGTTTCCCAATTCCAGTCATCATTAGGATCCGAATCAATAACATGCTGCTGTTCGTCCCAGTGAATTAGAATTGGCAGATCCGTTATCGTTGCATCGCGTAGTGTGATCAAGCTTTACTATCGTAATTTGAAAAATCCGATTTTGGCAAAATAAAAATAGCTGCTCTCCCCAGGCTTGCACGGTTCTCTTCATATACTTCGCCCCGCCTTTACAACCTTATAAACTTTTCCGTCGGGCTTGGACATTATGTACAACTCTCCTTCGTGATCTCTCCCGAAACGCATATCCACCTTTTGAGCGCCACTCAATTCGATCATTGTTGTTGTCCTGCCGTCTAAAGACACATTCATTTCTTTGATAACGGCTTGCGCGCCAATTTTCAGATCGGCGGCCTCCACAAAAAATACCCTACCCTTAACTATATCACCAAAAATTACTTTTCCCCGCAATTCTGGCAAAGTTGAGCCCCAGTACTCAAATCCACCTGAGATTGCATTCCCTTCATCATGATCATACTGTGCGACTGGATAAGTAATGTGAAAAGAAGAATCATCCGCAGGCGGTGAAAACACATTACTCATGTTTTCATTTGCGTTGATTACGAAAGTTCCCTCGCGAATAGGCCATCCGTAATCATGTCCTGGCAAGATAATGTACAACGATTCGATGTTATGGTGTCCGATATTGGAAGCGAGCATTTGTCCTTTCTTTGTCCACGTGATTCGATGTGGGTTTCTAAATCCAAATGCGTAACGTTCCCTAACGGTGTTCGGATTTTTACTTTTTGCAAACGGGTTTGAGGGAGGTATTCCATACTGCCCATTTTTACTATCCTTACCGGACGGATCTATCCGGAGTATACTTCCCCAAAACTTGTCCTCATTTCGCACTAAAAAGGGATAGCCCAATTCGACGCTGGCGCCATCACCTACCCCAATGTACAACAAGCCATAATCTTCATCTCCGCGCTCAGCCAAGGGGTTAAAGGTTATTTCCTGAACACCGTGAAAAGAACCTACCATGTTGGCTCTGAAAAGCTCACGGCTTTTTCCAGTGAACGGGAAAGCGTTCGGATTTTCTGTCTTCCATTCCGATAAGACCCATTGTAAGGTAACTTTTATGGAATCGTTGTAATCAAAATCCGCTTTGCCTGAGCCAGGACTCTCGACGTGCGTAGTGTATAAAAGTCCGTTCGATTTGAAATCGGGATGAAAAGCGAAACTACCAAACCCTGTAGCAAGGCCTGGTTTGTGAATAAACCGAGGTTTTTCCTTGGTCATGTCGAGATAAAGCTTCGGCACTTTATCTTTTATCATGTAAAGTTTTCCCCGCAGATCAACAACAAATAAGTCTTTAGTGTCTGGTCGAAAATCAAGTTTGCAAATTCGGGTAAGTTGACCTTCCGTGCTCGACGCGGGAATTGTTGTAAGCAACTCGAGCCCTATTGTTAATCCCGAAGGAGCAATGGGTTCAGGAATTGGGTTAGCCAGAGCGTTGGGATCAAATTTTGACGTCTCTGGATCAGGGGGGCCCTTTGTGTTTAAGAAAGCAATTACACAACGTAAGTCATGATCAGACATCGTTTGAAAGGATGGCATAACCGTCTTATATTTTTCAAAAAGGAGGTGAGCTCTTTCGTCTCCGGACTCGATAACCGATTGGGGATTTTTTACAAATGTGGCCACCCACTCGCTGGAGACACTCGATAAAATGCCCCCTAACTGGGGTCCGATCCCATCACGCCTGAAATTGTGACATGCTCCACACTGCTGCGCAAAAATTACCTGACCCTGTCGGATAGCAGCCGTGTCAGAAGCCAGGTGATCTGGCTCGGAAGACTTTTTAGAATTACATGAAGTGAACAAAAAGATCAAACAGGACAAAATACCCAGATCCAGAACAACACGTTTTTTACTCATTATTCTCGAAAAACACTTGTTGTCAAATTTAGGATAATACTTTCATTTTTGCGCACTCAGAAATACACAAAAAGGCTTTCGAAAAAAATTCGAAAGCCTTTTATTACCCAGGAGACAGCCTGAATTTTACTGTGTTTTATCGTTCAATTCTGATTTCTTAATTTTCTTCTTTTCTCCAGCCTCATCCATGTAATAGTATTTACCGTTTTCCATGAATACTGCTTCACCGTTTGGACCTTGTTTTCCTTCTACAGGTGTGATCTCATCAGCCCTTTCCATCGAAGGATCAGGTGTTACAGAGGGATCGGTAGCCTGATCAGTCTGGTCTTGAGTAGGTTGTTCCGACTCTCTTGATTGTCCTTGTGGAATTGCATTCGTTCCATCATTTATTGGTTGATCTTGTGTCGGTTGGTCCACTGCAGGATCTTGAACGGGCCTATCTAATGCAGGATCTTGAACAGGCGGCTCTTGAGTCGGCTGATCCAAAGTCGGATCCTGAGTAGGTTGATTCAGATTTGGATCTTGCGTTGGCTGATCAAGCGTTGGTTGATCTTGAGTTGGTAATGTTGACTGATCTTGCTGTTCTACGGCTGGCTGATTATTATAATCAGTAGCAGGATTTTGATCTTGAGCTTGAGCCAGTGTAGCCATACCTAACATGGCAGCGCCACACATTATTAATACCTTTTTCATTTTAATATCATTTAAGTTGAACATCTTTTTTTACTCAGTATAGGGTAAACATCGTACCATATATGCCAATCGTTGTTTAAGAGGATTCAGGGAGGACTATCTAGACTTTTCAATGATGAATAATTCTACAACGGGAATTATTTTTCCGAAATATCAACAATTTCAAAGTGCTGAAGCTGATCAAGGTTAAACCAAACTGTGAAGATTTACTCTTATAGAAAAAAAATTCCTATACTGAACAATTGGCTATTTCGCCGATGGGCGAATTATTGGAGTTGAACAAATGTCAATTTTTTTTAAATAATTTCTAAATCGTTGATTATTAGATGGTTTGGCGGGAATATTTTTTAACCAGGGTGTCACAAAGGGCAGGAAGAATTCACGGAGGGCACTAAGCGTTGTGCTCTTTGTGAAATCCTTTGTGTGCTTTGTG
>CAMLER010000515.1 GCA_946478915.1 uncultured Chryseolinea sp. | reverse complement strand
ACCTTTGAAGTTTTTGGTTTACATTTTCCCGGCTGAATTTCAAAGTGAAATTATCGAAGGTCACATTAAGGTTATTTTGAAAACACCAAGCAAACGAACCCTGGCGAACTAACTCCGAAGGATTAGCCGTCATATTTTTTAGTAGTGAAACGTTAATTCAAAACTCTAATTATAAAATCTAAAATTGAGAGAACTACTCTGATCGCAGTATTTTCGCGGGATTGACATTTGCTCCCTTCATAATCTGTAGACCAACCGTTGTTATTGCGATAATCGTTAGAATGATCGTGGGTACGAGGAACAAATCTACAGCCAATGGTATTCGAAATGCAAAACCATTTAGCCACTCGGTCAAACCATACCAGGTTAAGGGCAGACCAACTACGCTGGCAATAAGGACAAGCTTAAAGAATTGCCATGACAGCAAAGTCATGATGCTTCGAACGGATGCTCCTAATACTTTTCTAATGCCGATCTCTTTAAGTTTTTGAGTTGTTGTAAACGATGCGAGCCCCCAAAGTCCAAGGCAAGCGATTACAATCGCAAGTCCGGCAAAAAGACTGAATATCTTACCAAATTGCTGGTCATCCTTGTATTGCTTGTCGAAAAAGTCATCGAGGAAATAATAGTCGAATGGATTGCCGGGGAAAACATCTTTGTATTTGGCTTCGATAGCCTCAATTGTTTTCGGCATGTTGTTCGTGCTGATGTGAATGCTAAATGCTCTATTTGAAATAGTGTCTGCTTTAAACATGAAGGGTGTATGGTCGGTTTTCAACGAACTCCAGTGAAAATTCTTGACTACGCCTACGATATCGGTCGTGTCACCCAGGATCAGTCGTTCATTCATCGCCTGTTCTGGTGTCCCCAAACCGTAAACCTTTAGTGCGGCTTCGTTTACGATGACGCCATTCATGCTTGACTTAAGTGTAATGTCGAACTTTTTGCCAGCCAAAATTTCAACGTTGTATGTGTCGATAAAGTCAGGATCGATCCAAACAACGCTACCCGATTTATTGTCCTCAACAGGTGCACCTACTTTTCTGAATTGGCCACCCCAATTGTATCCAGCTCCCGGCGTTGCACCGGAAGTCGCAACATTAAGTACTCCAGGTATCTTTTTTAACTCGTCTTTTGCTGTCATGAGGCGTTGACGACGTGTTTCTCCGTCGAGAACAGCCGGTCCATTTACAATTAACATTTGTTCCATTGTAAGTCCCTTATCCATGCCACGCATGTACATGAGTTGCCGATAAATTGTGAATGTACCCGCTATCAATACCAATGATGCAACAAATTGAAACACTACAAGTGCCTTACGAAGTGAGAAACCACCGACCGATCGTTCCGATTTTCCTTTAAGAACTTCGGTGATGCGGAATGATGACAGAATGAATGCGGGATAGGCTCCCGAAACAATGGATCCCATAAAAAACAACGCTAACAGCATCAGATATAAACGCGGATCACCAAAATCAAATGCGAACTCTTTACCGACAATACTTCCGAGAACGGGCAACAGGGCCATGGCAATCAGTAGGGCTATGATCACACTAAGCAGATTGACGATAACGGATTCTAGCAAAAACTGAGAAATGAGCTGCGAGCGAAATGCGCCCACGGCTTTTTTAATACCTACTTCACGAGCGCGTTCCATTGCCCGCGCGGTGGATAAATTGATGTAATTGACCCACGCAATCGCCAAAATAAAGATCGATATCACAATGAAAAAGTAGATAGTATTGACGCTCATTGTTGCCGCAGATTCATAGTTCATACCCGGTCTCAGGTGTATATCAAGGATGGGCTGAAAATCTAGTATATCCTTTCCGTTGATTTTCTTAAGATCATCGCCTCTGTATTTCTCAACGAAGCTAGCCAGCTTGCCTTCTAATTGTTGAGGCGTGGTGTTGTCGTGTAGTTCAACATATGAAATGAAGTTGTTCCAGCCCCAACCGTTATCTTCCTTGTATTGCTGGCCTTGGAGCGTGTTATGCATAGGCAGTAAGATGTCAAACAGAAAATGGGAATTTTGTGGCACGTTCTCGATCACCGCCGTAACTTCGTAGTCGCCAGGACACCAGCCACCGGAGATGGTTATTGTTTTTCCTATCCGCTCTTCACCTGGCTTAAAATATCGGGCAGCTGCTTTTTCGGTTAACACGATAGACGACGGTTTGTCAAGAGCAGTATTGAGATCACCTTGAATCGCCCGATAGGTGAATATGTCAAAGAAGGTAGAATCAACAATTTGGATACCTTCTTCATAAAATGTGGAAGGTTCGCCTTCGCCGCGGTTAAAACTCATTACCGCGCCACCGTACATGGGATGCGTACGGACATACCGTTTCACTTCCGGGATATCGGCAAGCAGGGCCGGGGCTTGTGCGTAACCGGACAACACGGATGTTCCGCGCAGTTCTCCTTGTCTGTAGCTCGTTGTAGTTGTCCTGTAAATATTGGAGGCATTTTCGTGATACCGGTCGTAACTCAGTTCAAAGTCAACATACTTAAGGATAACGAGGCACACAGCAACGCCAATGGCCAGGCCGAAGATGTTGATGAATGAGTACAATTTGCGTTTCATCAGGTTTCTTCCGGCGATCAGAAGGTAATTTTTGATCATATGGGTGAGTTTTCAGTCTTTGGATGAGTGTTATCCGCGATTAGTTTTGTCTGTCTATTGATTTATTCACACAAAAAACACGCGCTCCGCTTAAGGTACTGCTTAAGGTATGAATGGTTACAGTTCCTTTCGGTTAAATTTTAAGTATGTTAATGTTTTTCCCCTCATTGTGGTGTTGATTTATGATTTTGTAACATAGTGACCTGCATGTAAAATACCTGCCCACAAACTACCACAGCTGTGTTCAACCCGATTCGGTTTGATTCGTACCGCGTGCCTACCCTCGTGTAACGCTCTCGGATTTCACCCACGTGTCACCCCGGGGCTATTCACATTGAAAGCCCATCCGAATTCTTGTGCGTAGCAGGGGAGTAAGCTTGGAAGGAGCATCGAGTTTGAGACATAATGCGTTACTGTTAACGGATATGGTACGCGCGAATTGAAAACCCAAAGTGAATTGTATATGCGTTATGAATTGACCAACCATGGTCGCCGAGGCTATCGGCTGTACAGCACCTCCAAGGGAATTGGATAATCGTTTTTACCATCAGGCATGAGATATACCGGCTTTAATGGTTTACTTCCTTTTTTATAAAAATATTCAACTGTGAAGGGATAAAAACCTTTTTCCAAGGGCACTATAAACCGTTCACCAAAATTTTCCAACATTTTCATTTCCTATCACCATCTTGTTTCCGACATAGACTCTGGTTCCATCGTGACTTTCCATTTCGAACGTGTAGTAGCCTTCCTCGGTTATTTCGAGATAGCCTTTCAATTCACAAACAAAATTGGTTGAATTGGAGAGTTTGTTGATGTCAAACTCCTTGTTTGCTACACCTGATCTCAGGGCCTTTAACTTTTTCAGGTCGGGTATTGTGTCCCAGTCGCCCTCATAATACGAGTAACGCAGTCCCCCAGACTTTGCCCCTTTCGGTTTGGCCTGTGACGGTAATACACTTCCAACTTCAAAATGTCCTGTCCTTACGTAATTAAAGTCCTCGCGAGGACTAAATGACCGTACATTGAGTGTTTTGGTTTCTGAGAACGCCAATAAATTTTCACGTTTAAGCCGTGATGATGTCCACCGAGGGGACGTCCCGTCGATTGTATAGCGCAAGAGTGAGTCCGCCGACAGATTGTAACACCATAGATGAAAGGGCTTTTCTTTGAGTACAATGCCATTCATAGGATTGATCCGGATGCTCCCTTCTATGAGATGTCCCGTGTACGAAAATTTTAATCCGTCATAGATTCCTTTCCATATTGCTGAGAAGTGAGTTTCGTTTGGATACCCAACGCTCGTCCACATCAGTCCAAGAGGAGTTTTTTTTGTGAGAACCGAATCTATGCCTTTGATGCCCATTTGCTCGGAAGCAATTCCGTCCCTAGATGAAATCCAAAGTGTGTTGTTTAAGCCTTTCATATCATCCAGTTTTGTCGCGGTCAGGTCCGTTAGATAATTGTTGTCCCACCATAAAGAGGGTTCTACGGTTAAATAGGATTTAA
>CAMLER010000514.1 GCA_946478915.1 uncultured Chryseolinea sp. | reverse complement strand
ATCATGGCTGACCAGTTGGCGAAATTTCATGATGCTGTCTCGAAAGAAATTGAAAAAGGTGAAGAAAAAAGACTCGCTATCGTAAGTGTTCTGAGAAAATATATCAAAGAATCGAAAGATGTGCGGTTCGAAGGTGATGGATATTCGGAAGACTGGGTAAAGGAAGCATCGAAGCGTAAACTTGGCAATGTGAAGAACATGGTGCGGGCTCTTGACGCTTATCTGACAAAGCAGTCGAAGGATATCTTCACACGTCATGATGTGATGTCTGAGAAGGAAGTTGAAGCACGGGTGGAAATTAAACTGGAAGCATATATTAAACGCGTGCAAATCGAAGCGCGAGTAATGGGCGACCTGGCGATGAATCATATTGTGCCCACTGCTATCGCATATCAGAACAAGCTTATTGTGAACGCAAACGGTCTGAAAGGCCTTGGTGTAGACAACAATGCAGTAGTTCAGACAATCAGAGAAATATCCAATCATATCGAGGTTATTAAAACCAACGTCCGGGCTATGATAGAGGAGCGCAAGCGCCTCAATAAGATTACCGACACGCACAAACGTGCAGTGGGCTACGCCGATGAAATCAAGGAAAAGTATTTCGAAGTAATCCGCGATTCGGTTGATAAACTTGAGTTGTTGGTTGACAATGAAGACTGGCCATTGGTGAAATATAGAGAACTCCTCTTTGTACGATAATTTTCCGATCAACCCTGTAAATAGGCGGGCTTCTTTCTTAGGAGTCCGCTTTTTTTTTGGTCCTGGAAAACGGACGGAAGTCGGACGCTGGATGCGTCAACTGCAGTTCCTCCTGATTGGTTTGCGCCAGGCAAACAATTCTTATTAAGTAGATTGGCGGGCATAAATTTTTGCCTAGGTATCCAGTAGGCTATGGCCAATCCCGATTATCTTGCGGAGATAAACTCCATATATTTCATGCGGAACCTTGTCTTGACCATTTTAATGATATCTGCGCTGGAAGCTCCCGCGCAAAAGAAGGTAACTCAACAAATCCAAACCTCCGTCACTGGGCGCGAGTCCGAAGCACATCTGAAGTTTCTTGCTTCTGATGAGATGCGGGGTCGTGATACCGGTTCACCTGAAATTGATATTGCGGCCAATTACATCAGCACCCAATTGTATATTTCAGGTGCTAAACCAGTACCGGGTAGCGCCAGTTTTTTTCAGGAAGTGAAATTGAAAAAGGTAACGCCTGCCAAGAATGTCTCGCTGACCATCGGGTCTGATAGTTTCAAGATGGGGGAGGATTTAGCCTTCATGAATGGAGGTAGTGTATCCCTCGATGGCGAATTGGTATTTGTGGGTTATGGATCATTGGCAGACTTTGAGAAGGCAGATGTCAAAGGGAAGATTGCTGTTGCTCTTGCAGGAGGCAACGCAACGACCAATGCTGTGCAGGCATTGCTTACCGACGCTCCGGCGAAGGGAGTCCTTGCAGCGGCGCATGGTGCCAGTGCGTTGATTGAGGTTATGATGCTGCCCGGGTTGCCGTGGCCATCCATTGTAAACTTTCTGTCTGCTGAACGAATGCTAACGGAGAAGGAGAGTCATAAACCCATTCCTCATATTTGGATAAGAAAATCCGAGGCACCGGGACTTGCTTCGCTCATGGAGTCGAGGAAAGCAACGGGTAAGCTAGTGATTGAGGCAGCGCCGCAGAGAAATATTGCCGCCAAAAATGTTGCTGGTGTTTTCGAAGGAACGGATGCGACGCTTCGGAATGAATGGATCATTATTTCCGCCCATTATGATCATGTGGGAGTCAAGAAGAATCCCAGCCAGGATTCAATATATAACGGAGCTCGTGATAATGCCATTGGTACGGTAGCGCTCTTACAGGCGGCGAAATTTTTTGGGGAAAACCGACCGAAGCGATCGGTACTCTTCCTGGCCGTGACGGGAGAGGAGAAAGGACTTTTGGGCAGTGAATGGTATACAAACCATCCACTAATTCCACTGAACAAAACAGTATTTAACCTGAACTGCGATGGTGCCGGTTACAACGATACCACTATTGTAAATCTGGTCGATCTTAACCGGACTTCGGTAGATGAACATTTCAAAAAATCTGCACAAACATTTGGTCTGGATGTTAAGGGTGACCCAGCGCCCGCGCAGAATTTATACGAACGATCCGACAATGTAAATTTTGCCGTAAAGGGCGTGCCTGCGGTAACTTTTTCACCTGGTGTAAAGGGATTCGACCAGGAACTAATGAAATACTATCATCAACCGCCTGATGAAGTGAATTCTTTGAACATGCGTTACATCGAGAAATTTCACCGCAGTTTTGTATATGCTGCTTACCTGGTCGCAAATGCTAAAGATCGACCCCAGTGGATCAAGGGAGATAAGTTTGAAGAAGCAGGAAAGAAGTTGTATGGGAAATAGTTAATAGTTAATAGAGATTAGTTATTAGTTAATAGTTATTAGAACCGAAGCTATACTTTATACCCTTATACCTCTATAGATTATACCTATACCTTTCCTTTTTCGCCCAAAGAGGCTCAATGCGCTGATAGACCTCCCGACTGGACCGTTGTTCTCTCCAGCATCTTCAATATTGCATCGCGTATGAGATGGGGATGGCTCCAGGGAACGAAATGGTTCATCCCATCTACCATGACAAGCTCAACAGGAGCATTTGTGAGCATGGATTTTGCAAAAGCCGCGTTCTCTGCAGGTACGAGTTCGTCTACGGTTCCCTGAATAATGATTGTCGGACAACGAACTTGCTTCCATAAGGGTAGCATCCTTTCCAATTCTGGCTTAAGGTGATAGATCTCTTCATTGGACGCGCGAAAGGATTTTGGCAGCAGCCAACTGAGGAACGGCGTTGCAAGCGGAGCCCGGAACCACGTTTCATTTGGTTCAAGCGCAGGGTCAACCGAACCCGCAACTATGATCAGTCCGTCTACCAATTTTGGATATTGCGCTGCCATGCGAACAATGAGCGCCCCAGCTAACGAATGGCCTACCAGTAGAATGGGGCGATTGTCTTTGTATTCATCCAAAATAGGTTTAAGAAAATCAGCCTGAGCTTTAAGCGACGATTCGCCATTTCCGAAATTCGAGGCTCCGAACCCTGGTCGATCAGCAGTAATGAGTAACGCGTTCTCGAGCAAAGCACTATCAGCAAGAAAATCAATGAAAGCGCTTAAAGATCCGGGTGACCCGTGAAGAAAAAGGACCAGTGGTTTTGTTGGATTGCCTGCCTTTACATAATGCATTTCACGAAAGCCACTTCGATAGCTGTGCTGAGTGGCCTCCACATTTTCTGAAGCAAAAAATTGATCAATTTCTTTCGACGACATCCGGAAAGAAATGCAGGAATGAAACACGAACATGCCTACCGCGATCAAGAAAAAAATGATCCAGCGGATCGCAGACATTTTTGGTTATTGAATATTTAGTAGCTTCCTGTATCGCGCATTATCTCGGAGAACCTCTGTGGCGGTCTTGATATCTTTATCGTATTTGAAACCAGACTCAACGCTTCCTTTTTCAAGATGATATCGAGAAACAATATCTTCTTCCAGCAACATTTTGATTTCTTCTTTATGAAGTACCAGTTCGTTCTTTTTGCTTTCAGCAATTCGAGCGGTAACAAGGTCAAGCTGACTTTTGAGATCTGAATAATATTTTTCTTTTTTTGCCTCTTCAGTGAACTGCTGCAATTGATATTCCATGTAGGACTTATAGGAGTAATTCTTAGTCTTCATCCAGTTCAAAAATTGCTGATACTCTTCATCACTGAGTGAAAATGTACGGGGATCAACCGGTTCAGGATTTTTAGCCACATATTGGGTGGCATAATCGAAGAGGTACCCCTTCTCGAAAAGAACCTGCGTGAGCATATGGGACTCTGGATTCTGAGTCTTGATATCGGGATCAATTCCGCCGCCGTCGTAAACTGTTCTTCCATTGGTGGTTTTGAAAGTTTTCTTCAGTGAATCGGGTATCGAACCAACACTTCCATCATCGCGACGGTGACCATAATCCAGCACCTGAATGCACCGGCCAGTAGGTGTATAATATTTTGCAGTGGTTACCTTCAACTGGGAATTGTAAGACAACGGTCGGCTTACCTGAACAAGTCCTTTTCCATAAGATTTTTCCCCAATTATGACAGCACGGTCATAATCCTGCAAG
>CAMLER010000513.1 GCA_946478915.1 uncultured Chryseolinea sp. | reverse complement strand
AAAAGAAATTGAAATCTTCTTCAGTCGCACCTCTATACCTTATTCCTTATTCCTTTTTTCTAACTTGACAAAGTAGGGTTAATAGTTAATAGTTAATAGTTAATAGTTAATAGACGCTCTAGCGTAATTCATCATTTGGTGTTCCCTGCTCGATATTCGTTGTTCAGTTCATCATCATCCCATTGTCTAAAAAACAACGGACAAAGAATATCGAACTCCGAATGATAAAGTGACGCCTACTCGTCTCGAAGCACATCCACCGGGTTTGTCAACGCTGCTTTGATAGCATGGTAGCTCGTGAACATTACAGCAATCAGCAGTGTGGATCCTCCTGTCAGTATGAAGATCCACCACGATGGTGTGATCGCATAAGCAAAATCCATCAGCCAGAATTGCATCATATAGTACGCAAGAGGAGCGGCAATAAGAAAAGCAACAAGGATCAGCCTGGTATATCCTTTCGAGATCAACGTTAGAATATTAAACACAGAAGCACCGGAGACTTTGCGAATGCCAATCTCTTTGGCGCGTTGTTCGAGTGAGTAAACAATCATTCCCAGCAAGCCAAGGCCGGCGATGAGTATGGCCAATGTCGCCATAATAGAGAGCACGTTGGCGAACTGTTGCTGAGTTGAAAATGTGCTGGCAAAGTTATCATCCACGAAGGAATATTCGAAGGGAATATGACCGGCGATGGCTTTCCATTGGTTTTTGAGACCATCTAACGTGACCTTCCAGGCTTCGGGATCTTGCCCCTGAACTCTCACCACAAGAAAATTTCTGGTACCGTCGTATACATAATTATCCTTCGAATGAAGAATCGCCATTGCTTCAATGGGAACAGAGATCGGCCAGAAATTAAAATCGGCCATAACACCGATCACTTCAAACCTTGCCCTGTCATCGCCAGAATTTGGATACGTAACATACTTGCCGATAACGGACTCATCCAACGCCCACCCTATGCGGTGTACAGCGCTTTCGTTAAGTATTATGCGCAGGGAATCTCTGGGATTTCCCGCCTGAAAGTTTCTGCCATAACGCATTTTGATGCCCAGCGTGGGTATGTAGTCTTCGTCAGCCTTGGTATAAGTGAGATTGAATTTCTTGTCGCCCACACCTTCTGCTGAAAAAGAATCTCCTTCGAATACCTGCGGTGGCGCGGAAGTGCAGTAAGTAGTACTCATTACTCCGGGGACGTTGTCCATAATGTTTGCAAGTGTCTCTCCGTCATTTACCGCTTCCGCGTGATGGAGGAGAATGAGGTTCTCATTATCGAAACCCATGTCCTTTTCAGATGCATACTTCAATTGTTGAAAAACGATCGCCGTGCAAATGATCAAAATGATGGAAACACTGAATTGGAACACAACGAGCCCATTGCGAAAGTTCTTTCCCTCACGTCCGACTCTTGATCGTCCTTTTATGGCGTTGACGGGATTAAACGCGGTCAGGAATATAGCTGGGTAACTACTGGAAATGATTGCCATTACCAGCGTCACTGACAGCAGCCCGGCAGCGAGTTGAGGATCGCCGATTACCGAAAGGACAAGAGTTTTTCCGGTTATAATATTGAATGCTGGCAGTAGCAGTTGGGTTGCCGCATAGGCTGTGGCCAACGCCAGCATACAAAAGGCGAGGGCTTCGAAGAAATAACTAAAGCCCAACTCTTTTATCCCTAGTCCAAGGATCTTGCGGATACCAGCCTCTTTGATGCGTCGGGTGAATTGCGCAGCGGACAGGTTCATAAAGTTGATGCAAGAAAGTAACACAATAAAAACAGCAGCGCCGATCAGGGAATAAATGATCTTGCGATTTCCAACGTCCCTAAAAGATCCCACTACCGGGGTTTCAGGCAAGTGCAGTGAAGTGATGGGCTGAAGGAACAGATCCCACTTTTTGCCTGACCTGATGTATTCATCGTATGTAATGCCCATCGATGCCTGTATACTTTCAGCAGCCCGTTTGCGTGGGATCAATTTAAGTTTTTCACGTACCACATCAATGTTCGTGTTGGGTTTAAGTACAACGAATGTTTCCAGTTGCGTCCAAACCCAGCTCCAATGGAAGCGTTCAACGGCAGGAAAACTTTTCATAGAAAGCAACACTTCAAAATCCATTGTGGAGTTGTCGGGAGTGTCGTCTAGTACGCCCGTTACTTCATAGGTTGTTCCGGTTTCGCCACTCAGTCCCCCGAGCTGTACCAATTCGCCAATAGGATCTCTATCACCGAAGTATTTTTTTGCCGTTGACTTCGTCATAACTAAGGTGTTGGCGTGTTTGAAGGCGATTGCCTTGTCGCCCTGTATCAATGGATAGTTGAATACTTTGAAAAAATTCGAGTCGGCTGCAAGTATCTTGTTTTCTTCGAAGGCCAAAACATCACCGTTAGGAGTTACATAAGAAATGATAAAGTCACCCGGCGTGTGAAAACTGGATATCATTTCAACCTCAGGCAGCTCTTCTTTCACCGCATGGGCAACGCCCGGGCCAGTCCGCGAGAGCTGACTGTTATCATCGGATCTTTGTATAAAAGTTTGGTTAACGCGGTATAATCTTTCGACATTTGGATGAAAGCTATCATAGCTGAATTCGTGGGCAACATACAAATAGATGATCAGTGTACTGGTCATACTTACTGTCAGTCCCAACAAGTTTATCACCGAGAATAACTTTTGCCGCTGCAGGTTACGCACAAAAAGTACGACGTAGGTCTTGATCATCAGGTAAGGTTTGATTGGGTATAGTCAAACGGTATGCCACCAGCTTGAAGTGTGTATTTTCATGCTATCGCGTTAAATAGGTTGTCCGGTTTTGAATGTTTAAGTCCGGTTATGGTATGTTGATGGGCAAAAAACACAATTGATTTTCGATCAGACATGAGCAAAATGATAAGGAAGTGTCTTTGCGCACGAAATCTTCAGGTTTGACCGAGATTCTAAATTTTTCAATTAACCCAATTACCCTTTTTTTCCTTAAAATACAGGACTTTTTCCTGCTGTTTGTGACACGGCCTCAATATATTTGTAGCCGTTAAAACGCTCGAAAATGGTTATAATATCGTCCATAGCAGCATTCACATTGATTATCTTGTTGTTGGTTTTCATGCTGCTTTTTGCACAGAAAAAACTGGTTCAGTCAGGTCCGGTTAAGATTCTCATCAATGGGGAAAAATCCCTTACGGTGTCAGCGGGAAGTTCGCTACTCACAACCCTGGCAAACGAAAAGATTTTTCTTCCATCCGCGTGCGGAGGTGGAGGTACTTGTGCCATGTGTAAATGTGTGGTAGAGTCTGGCGGGGGTGACGTCCTCCCCACAGAACTGGGACATTTAACGCGGCAGGAAAAGAATCAGCACGTCCGGTTAGGCTGCCAGGTTAAGGTAAAGCAGGATCTGGTTATCCGCATCCCGGATGAGATTTTTGGAATTAAGAAGTGGGAGTGTGAAGTTGTTTCTAACTACAACGTCTCAACTTTTATAAAGGAATTTGTAGTGAAGCTACCGCCCGGAGAAACGTTGAAATTCGAAGCGGGTGGTTACATTCAGATTGATGTTCCCCCTATTACTGTTGATTATAAGGGCATGGATATCACTCCTCATCCGGAGCTGGGCCATAAGCCTGATGTATTCAAATCAGACTGGGATAAGTTCAAGCTCTGGGATTTAAAGATGAAGAATGATGAGCCAATCTTCAGAGCTTATTCCATGGCAAACCATCCGGCCGAGGGAAACATCATAATGCTGAATATCCGTATTGCGACTCCGCCCTGGGATCGCGCTAACAATCGCTGGATGGACGTTAATCCAGGTATCTGCTCATCGTACGTGTTTTCAAGAAAGCCCGGAGACAAAGTTACGATCTCAGGTCCATACGGTGAGTTCCACATTAATCCAACCCAACGTGAAATGATTTATATCGGTGGTGGGGCTGGCATGGCACCGTTAAGAGCACAAATATTCCACTTATTCCATACCGAAAAGTCAAAGCGTAAAGTCTCCTATTGGTACGGTGGTCGTTCGAAGAAGGAACTGTTTTACGTAGATCATTTTAGGAAAATTGAAAAGGAATTCCCCAACTTCCAGTTCAATATCGGACTTTCCGAGCCTTTGCCGGAGGACAACTGGAAGGTAAAGAAAAGCTCAGATGAGCAGGGGGATGGCTACGTTGGGTTTATTCACCAATGCC
>CAMLER010000512.1 GCA_946478915.1 uncultured Chryseolinea sp. | reverse complement strand
CTTCGCTGCCAGGTAGCAACCCATTGCCAGATCTTCTGCTAACGTCGGCGTACGCCACTGGTCGCTTACAACTTGAATGGTCTTTCCCTCCTCCAGACTTTTCTTGACCCACAAAACAATGTTGGAACGACTCATGTCTTTGGTTACTCCGAAAACCAATACTGTTCGAATGATGCACCAGGAAATATCGCTTTCTATGATCACCTGTTCACCGGCAAGCTTGCTCTCACCGTAAAAATTAACAGGCTTGGGCACAGCTGTCTCGTCGAGCATTTCCTGTGTTCCATCAAAGATAAAATCAGTTGAAACATGAACGAGATGACAACCATTTCGCCTGGACGCATTCACAAGATTTCGTACAGCATCGACATTAGTTTTCCAGCAGGCCTCCCGTTGATTCTCACATTGGTCAACTTGTGTCATCGCCGCAGTGTTGATAATTACATCCGGCTTATACTGATCGATTACACTATCGACAGCGTCAGGGTCTTTGATATCCAGTAGTTGAAATTTTCCTGAATTAACAGGCAAAGCCGCAGGCCGTGCAGCCGTTGCAATCATTTCGACGCTTCCTTCTTTTTCAAGAAGCTCCGTAAGCTTCTGACCTAGCAGGCCGTTCGATCCCGTGACAAGAATTCTCATCAATCTTTAGCGGGATATTTATAGCCGTACAATTCTTCGATCTTCTTCTTTGGCATTTCTTCAACAGTTACCGTCATTCTGATATCCTCGACAGGTCTGTCGCCAGGACCGATTGACGTTGCGGCAATCTTATCAACAACTTCCAGTCCCTTGATAACCTTGCCAAAGACGGTGTAATCACCGTCGAGATTTGGCGCGCCACCAACCGTGGTATAAGCTTTTAGTATTTCTGGTGGTACTGTCTTTGAAGTACTAATGCCAGTCGCTTTCTCAACACGCGGTTTCAAAGCCATCATATATTGCTGGTATGCTTTCGTGTCGCCCGACTCATACAACCTAACGATTGAGTCATACGCAGGCCTATTGGCAGGATCTTGAAAAAATTGTTGCATACCCTGGTTGAGTTTTAAAAAATCTGTCTTCAACTCTTCTTCGGTCATTTTAGTGCCCTGGACAATGTAAAATTGACTGCCGCTCGACGCTTTCGTCGGATTCTGTGCATCGCTTAAACGTGCTGCCGACAGCGCTCCGCGTTCGTGAAAGAATTTTGGATTGAATTCCGCATCGATCGTATATCCGGGGCCTCCACGGCCAAGTGGTATCCCAGGTTGTGCTTTTTTAGAATCCGGGTCGCCGCCCTGTATCATGAATCCCTGGATGACGCGGTGGAACAACGTGCTGTCGAAAAAATGTGCTTCTGCCAGCTTTATAAAATTCTCTTTGTGCTTAGGAGTTTCATCATAAAGGATTGCAACCATATCACCATAGCTGGTCTTAATGGTGACAACGTGATCGTTGTTTTGTGCGCAACTGGTGGCAATTGCCAAACAGACCGAAAGTATAATAGAGATCTTTTTCATCATAAATAATTGGTGCGAAGATAATAATCCAGCGGGCACTGCCAGAATATTCTATCGAAAATCAGGCGACTGCATGCGACCTGATACTCTTGAGGATTTCAGATCCGCCATTCTCCAAAACTTCCTTTGCAACGGATTCTCCAAGTTCTTTCACATTTTCAATAGGTGAGGAGCGTTTCGTTTTGATGACTTTCTGGCCGTCCAGCGAAATAATACCTCCCTTCAGGGTTACGAGGCTTCCTTCAAGATGCGCATATCCAAATACCGGAATGCTGCAGCCCCCTTGCATGGTCTTCAAAAAAGCTCTTTCTGCGCGAACACAAGCTTCCGTTTCCGGATGATTTACCCAGCGTTCAAGTATTTCCTTTTTTGCAAACCCTAGTTTCTTATGGCATTCAACAGCGATGGTACCCTGGCCTACTGACGGAACAAAGTAACTTGTTTCAATTTTTTCAACGATGAGATTGTCATAACCCATGCGGTGTACGCCGGCATAGGCCAACAACAGCGCATCACATTCGCCAGCCTGGTGCTTGGAAAGACGAGTTTGCAGGTTGCCCCGAACATTGACAGGAATAATTGAAGGATAAAAATGCTTTAAGAAAGCAACCCTACGGGTAGACGAAGTTCCTATACGGATGCCTTGCGCGCGAAGCGTTAACTCCTTGTTTGTGCTGATCAAAACGTCGTTGGCTAACTCACGCTCGGTGAAAGCTACCAGCTCCAGTTCGTCATGAAGCTCGGAGGAAAGATCCTTCGCGCTATGAACAGCAATATCAATTGATCCGTTCAGAAGATTTTCTTCAATCTCTTCTGTAAACACACCCTTGCTTCCAATCTTGGAGATGCTAACATCTAATATTTTATCGCCCCTCGTTTCTATTGGTACAATGACCGTTTCATAGCCCGAAGGTTTGATTAGGTCTGCAACATGTTGTGCCTGCCATAAGGCTAACTTACTACCACGGGTACCGATTCTGAATACTTTTTTCATGGATTGATAATCTTGGTAAGCTTTAAAGAAAGATCCAAAAAGATCATTTTCGGACTGCCATTGCGCTCCATGTGGTAGCTCGCATCATTCATAAGTATAAATGACTTATCAATTTTGTCAACGCTCATTACTTTGCTAAAATCCTGGACAAACTTTCGCTCTTCGCCATCAAGTCGGGTAATTGCGGCCGCTCCCGACAGCGCCAAAAGGGTTTCTCTCAGCATATTCATTCCGTAGGTCATCATATTCTTTTGACTTAATTTATCAAGTGCATGATAACTGTCGGCAAGAGTCACCAGCGTCTTATAACTCTTTTTGAAACATGCGCGCATCCACTCAATAAAGCGGGTAGCGTTATCATCACCCTGAGCATCAATAGATTTTAAACCAAGGTTGAGGTTGCCTTCCGCGAGAGTTGCAAGCATTTTGGCCTTCGCCTGAGGGACACCTTGTGCAACAAGTTCTTTTTCGACTTCTGCATCCTCAAGCAGCGGTACCGTAATGATTTGCGTTCGCGAGATGATTGTAGGAAGTAATTTGTCTGCCGCGTTCGTAACAAGTAGAAAATATGTGTGCGCCGCCGGTTCCTCCAAAATTTTGAGAATTCCATTGGCTGCGGAAGGGTGCATCAACTCCGGCTGCCAAATTATCATAACCTTGAAGGGACTTTCAAAAGGCTTGAAAGAAAGCGTCTTTATGATTTCACGACTTTCATCGCGGGAAATAATTGCTTGTTTATCCTCCCCCCCATAAGAAGTGTTCCAGTCATCAATATTGCCGAACGGCTGTTCCAGGAGGAAAGAACGCCATGCTTTTGTAATCTCCGCTTTGAACCTTTCATCATCCTTGTCGCCCTTAACGTTGCTTACAGGAAAAACGAAATGTGTATCAGGGTGGATAAATTTTAAATTTTTGGAACATGCCGGACAAACGCCACATGCATCAGATTCCGATCGGTTCTCGCAATGCAAAAAAGTAGCATAAGCAAGCGCGAGCGGCAAATTCAACGCACCCTCGCTGCCCGCAAACAGTTGTGCGTGAGCTGCGTGATTATTCCTTACAGCCTCTATAAGGAGGTCCTTTGTGTTGACTAAGCCCGGTATCGATGAAAACTTCATTTTTTTTGTTCTGTAGAATCGACCTGCATCAAATTTTTTACTTTTGACAGTTCTTCGCGAAGGTCTGACATTTCAACCAATGTTTCTCTTGCAATCTGATATTTTGCAAAGCGCGTGGTTTCAACTGACTCGCCACGATTTCGAAAAGATATCAATATTTCTGTGTTGTTATTTATGAATTTATAGTTGCGGACTAAAACATCGTTCGTGACTTGCACCAGGTTGGACCCGTCGACATCGGAAATATATAAATCTGAATTGTCACATTCGTTCAACGCGCCATCATGGTTTGAATCGCTAAAGCTTATGAGATAAACCAGATTCCGAATTCGGGAATTGAGCGTATTAGCGACGTCTTCCAACAAAGGGCTTGCAGTAGAATGAATAAAGGCCCTTCGGTCAAGGAGAGTGTTAATCACTTTGTAATCCATATCCAGAAAAATAATATTCACGTCGTTATTCGTGAGGGAATTCACATCATTTTCTGCGAGAGTAAACCGCTCGCCACATTGCTTTACTTCTCCTGAACCCTTTGAGGTATAGAGGTGCTCCAGCTTGTTGATGAGCAGGGAGG
>CAMLER010000511.1 GCA_946478915.1 uncultured Chryseolinea sp. | reverse complement strand
GTAGTCTTTTCTGAAAAGACTCACTAGCTTCCGGGCAATGTTTGCGCTCATCGGACTGCCCCCGTTATAAAGTTCTTTGAGGCCTTCCACCAATTGCAATAATCCAGTATTCTTTAGCAAATATCCTGTAGCTCCAGCCTTAAGCGCCTCAAACACTTTTTCATCATTCTCATACACGGTAAACATCATGAATTGCGTTAAAGGAATTTTTTGCCTGACCTGCCTGATGCATTCTATACCATTGATGCCAGGGAGATTTATATCCATAATTACAATATCAGGCTTCAGCCGGGGCAGATCTTGCATTGCATCTTCGGCCGTTTCGAATGAACCCTTAACGATAAATTCGGAGTTTAGCGAAATAAATTGGACCAGTCCCTCCCGTACTTCGGCAAGATCTTCAATGATAACTAGTGAAATGCTCATTGTTTTAAGTGAAAGTAATGCCTGCGTACTAATTTATCCATAGAACAAATGTTATAGCAGAGGTATTGTCAGAATTACAGTTCCACCACTTGTGTTTCTGATCTCAAGCGTCCCGCCAAGGGCTTGCATTCTTTTTCGCATATTCGCGATACCGTTGCTGAATGGGCGTGTGTAATTTTTATCAAAACCTTTACCATTATCAGCGATGGTTATACAAAGTCGTCCTTCCGTTTTTACTCGGATATCCACTTTGCTTGCCTGAGAATGCTTGACAACATTATGAAGCGCTTCTTTTACCGTGAGATACACATTCCGCCGGAATTCTCCATTCACAAAAAGGTTAGGAATTGTTTCAGGCGTCTGAATGTTTGCTTGCACTCCATTCTGTACAAGATAGTCTGCCGCGTAAGCGCGGGTGTACGCAATCAGGTCACTGAGGGAATCATTTTTTTCATTCAGCGCCCAAACAATTTCTCCCATCTTATCAATCATTTCACGGGAGTACTCGCGAATACCGGTTACTTCGTCTGTAATTGGTTGCTGCAATTGCCCCTTTATCGCAATTGTCTCACTCAAAAATTTTATCCTTGACAAGTTCGCGCCAAGATCATCATGCATATCCGTGGCAATACGCGTTCGTTCGCGTTCAACAGCCTGTTGTCTTTCAAGAATAGTTTTTTGTCTTTCAAGTTTCCGATGATAGTAAATATGTATTCCTCCACCAATAATGACGATGGCAAGAAAAGCTATCGTATTCCTGAACCACCCCGTTTGCCACCACCATGGTTGAACTACAATGCGACAGGAGATTTCATTGTTAAGCCATGTGCCTTCCGTATTTGTAGATCTTACAAATAATTGATGTGTCCCTATTGAAAGGTTTGAAAAGGATAAAGCGTTCTGAGGACCAAGACTGATCCATTCATTATCATCGAAGCGATAAGCATATTGCGTCTTGTGCTGGTCAATGTAATCAAGCGATGCGAACTCGATAGTGATATGCCTGTTATCCGGTTGCAATTCGATAGTCGGGACATCGGACTTTGAACCTGAAATATAATCTGTATTGACTACTCTAAAGTTGGTGAACGTCAAAGTCGAATTAATATGAGCATTTACAATACTATCAGGATGAAAATAATCAACACCTGACACGCCTCCGAAGAAGAGCCACCCATCATCATTCTTAAAGCTTGATCTACGGTTAAATTCGTTATTCAGAAGCCCGTCAGCAACGCCATAATTTTGGAACGTCCCTGTCTTGATATTGTATTGAGAGATCCCAGCATTGCTGCTTAACCATAGGTTTCCGTGATTATCCTTCTCAATCGAATAAACGGTATTATCTGACAGACCATCGTCTTTATTGTAATGTTGAAAAACTCCGGACAGGAAATTGTATTTGCATAGCCCTCCCGTGTACGCGGCCATCCAAATCGTTTTTTCTTCGTCATCGATCTGAAGACGGTAAATAAAATCAGATGATATGCTATTTTTGTTCTTGTCGTCGTGCCGAAAATGAATAAAAGTATTTTGATCCCGATTATACTTTATTAATCCCTTGCTTGAACCGATCCAGATGTTTCCGAAATCATCTTCCTTCACATCATAGAAGAACTGATTTCCATAAATCGTATCATTACGCGCGAATGTAGCTTCAACTGATTTCTTTATAAACTTCAACATCGTGCCGCTGCTGTTAGTGTAGAGGTAACAAAGACCTGGAGAGGATTGTGATTGAATAGTAATATCCCCAGTGTTATTTCGGATGATTCTATAATGATATTCACCGTTAAGCAATGATAGTTCACTTTCTTTATTTTTGATTATTGCTCCTTCACTGTACCACCTGTATCCGCCATGAAACAGGTTACCTGTTGCAAGCTTTGACTCACCGGTTTTGAGGTCTATTCTTCCAACCTGATCCCAAATATTTGTAAACCAGATTTCATTGCCCAATTGCTCAAGAGCCATAATATAGGACCCCGTGCTTGTTTTGCTATTTTTAATCACAGGAAAGTCTCTGAATCCCCCATTCTTTGGAATCATCCTATTAACGCCGTCTCCAACTGTGCCGATCCACATAAAATGATTTCGATCTTCATATATGGAATTTATTTCATTATGACTTAATGCATCTTTGCCCGGTGTGTCAGCAGAAAAATGTTCAACTTTCAATGAAGCAGGATGGATCTTGAACAAACCTTTTGTGCTTCCTGCCCAAATATTTCCATGACTATCTTGTATCACTGCATCGAAGCGAATAGTTTCATTTTGTATCGGCGAGGGTAAGGAGATTGTCACGTGGGTATTTGTTCGCGGATCAAAGCGAATCAAACCATTCCTATTTGTAGCAATCCAGTAGTAGTCGTTTCTATCGTGAAGAACATTGAATACCTCGTGATTGTTGAACGACGAAAAGTCGGGACTGGTGGAAATCTTCCTTCTACATTTTTTGGACAGAGAGTCATAAAAAAATATTCCGGTTCTGCTCATGATCATGAAATTTCCCCTTCTGTCTGAAGCTAAGTTTTCAACACGGCTTATTTCAATCAGATTATTATTTTCATCATATACTGGAATCTCAATAAATTGTCTCTTCTTTTTGTGGAATAGAAGCACCGCGTGTTCACACGCGAGTAATATTTCATCGCGACTGATGAATACGCCATCCGCGAACTCCAACTGCTTCCTGTTATACCGATGCCGCGCGTTCGTAAAAGTTTCGGGATCAAACTCATTGAGCGAAGAACTTCCTCCAACCCAGAATTTACCTGTCACAGTATCTTCTTTAAGAAAAAAAACCGCATTGTCGCTTAGCGTTGAGGCATTGTACGGGCTATGCTGAAATGTCTTGAACCGATAACCATCATATCGGTTTAAGCCACCGTGCGTACCGATCCATATAAATCCCTTTTTGTCCTGGTGTATGGCATAAACGTATCCCTGGGAAAGACCATCCGCCACACCGAGTTTGCTGATACGCCACAAGTGTTGACTCTGCCCACAGAAATGGATCAAATATATTAGAACCGTTAAGGGTACATGACGGTACATGCGGATGTGAAGGAATATCCAATTTACCAATTTTTATTTATGCCCGGAGTACCCACGTCGAGAATCACATGGATCTTCTGTGTAAACGCTAATCTTTGAGCTCTGCTGAAAAGTACTTTACATTTTGCAGCCGATAGACACGGTCAGTGAACATGACCTGATTATTTCTTAATTTCCCAAAATCCTGTTCCCTAAATCCATCAACAGTTTTTTGCCTTCGGCCGGTTTTCGTCCGACCTCTTCTATTCTAATCCCCTCTGTTTCTTCCACAATGCGATAACTAAACACGAACGTTGAGCTTTCGGCATCCAAAACTCCAAAGCGAAGATCATTGAAGAATAGTTCACTTTCTTTTTTAGTGATAACAAACCAACCGTTAGAAATGTCGATTAAGCGTTCGATCTCGCCCGCTGAATGGAGATTGCCCAATAGCTGGTGATTTTTTGAATAGCGTTTAAATGTTATGGGTTGCGAATCAAAAAAAGAATAATCACCTATCAAGTAAGCGTCTTCAACCTCAACGTTTGCTGTCCAGAGGATAGTATTAAAAGGTGAGGGTTTGGTTTCCAACTGCCGGTATCCAATACCCTGCGCTTCCAAACTTTTCTTAAATTCCACATACGACAATCCTTTCAGGCCCAGCGACAGCAGTAAATAAAAACTACTGATGAGTATGCCGAGCCTGTTGTAGGTTCTTCTTTTTTCCGATCCCCTT
>CAMLER010000510.1 GCA_946478915.1 uncultured Chryseolinea sp. | reverse complement strand
GACGATATCGAAAAAGTGTGGACTTATCTTGGCCAAAAGTTCAACTTTAATATTCCTGCCTGGAAGAAGGATTTTGAGAATAGTCTATCAACTTCAAAAAGTGAAAAATCGGTCCAGGTACAGTTCATGGAATTCGGCAAGCGCAGAATTGAGCCTATACTAAATGATGTGCTTTGTCGTAAGGCGTCTCCCACATGGATAAATCTGCTGGCGTTTTTGCTTGAAGATAAAATACGCACACTAAAGCAGCGGGACCGGTATTATAGAGATCGCTACCTCAAATAAGGAAGTAGAAGGGTTTGTCGTAAATTATCCGCAATTGTTTAAAAGGACCGCAATCTATTCGGTGTGAAGAGAAACCTCGAACCTTAACAAGATGCAGAGGCAGATTACCAAACCTGATAAATTTCACGAGATCCCGTAAGATACATATCCTGATAGCCTGCCATTGCTTCATCCATTTTTTTAGCCTCTTCGCTATTTTCCTTGTATTTCTCCCAGCTCTTTTCATAGTCGGAAAGGCTTTCATACTTGCTCACAATAACAACTTTGTTGAAGGATCCAGTCATATCAGTCATGATATGTAACACTTCACTGGAGCTGCCCATTGCATTCTTAATTTTTTTTGCAAGCTTGGACGCATTACCAGGTTTGCAAATAAAGGTGTCGTGAATAATAATCATTGCACTAATTTATTATGTGAAGAAATATTTTTCATGCAATTTCTTGCTGTTATTTTAATCCAAAATCTCATAAGCGATTGGCTTAAACGAAAAATTGTTACTCATGCCGGCGGAACATGCAGTCATGCCGACGACAAGATCCATCTTAGCCTGGATTATAACATAATCGCCTGCCTTACTTTTTGGAGGTAGCACGGATAGTTTGCCGGTCTGTCCATTGACGTCAACATTCATGAAAATGTTAAAACACGTTGGAATGTCATCTCCTTCGATACCAAATTCTGACAGGGCGTTCCTTAAATTGCCAAAACAACCTCGATGCGGCTCTGTGTGTCCATAGATAATCTTGAACATCTCAGCACTACAGGGAGCGAGTAAAAAATCGTGTCTACCTACCGTGTCCTCCACAATTTCAAACATAACGTTGCTTCTGTTGGAATAGAACAAGTGACCTTTAGTCAGAAATAACGTTTCAGAATAGTCTAATGTGCGTCCGGACGACAAGTATTCTTTCCGATCGTGCAGATTGTAGCATATGAAGTCTGACACTTGCTCTCCCTCAATGTCCGATATTCGCAGCATTTTTCCTTCTTTGAGAATGAAAGCGGTACCAGACTGCGGCGGGATGATTTTCATAACTTATTACTATTTGGCTAATGGACACTTCCATTCACTCGCATGGCGTTTCCCGCTATACTGAATTGCTTCAGAACTATTTCCGAAATCGTCAAGCATCGGATTTACCGTGCCCGAAAAAATCACATCCCTCTTGCGCACGACACCTTTCAATTTTTCGTACCGGTTTAGCCTTCTCAGTTTTTCAAATTCTGCGTGCGGGTTGAAAATTAAGGCAGGGTATTTGAAGCGGCGCGATCGGCGCTCGCTGCCGGGATGAAGTCCAACAACGAAGAATGCTTCTGACTTTATGCTATAACTGTAATTTGGATCTTCGGGATCCGAGGCGACGCGGCTATCGTGCGCGTAACTTATTTTGTCAAGGACTGACAATGCATTTAACCTTTCCCACAGCAACGCATCAAAGGTTTCTTCATTAGTATTTAGCGGACCTTTAAATATAACGGCGGCGCTATGGTACGGCTCCGAAGATAGCCGGTATTGATCGACAAAATCGTATAGGAAATGTAGGATAGATACGTCGCTTGCCGGGCAAGCCATGTGACTTGCAACATGGGATTTGATATGATTTCTAGCAAGAGCTGCCTTAGCAACAACGCATGGAAACTCCTTTTCATTTATAAAACCCAGATAATCCTCAATAATATTGTGGTCATTCGAAATCATTTTTTTGTCATTTTAGGTTAAATCATACTCTTTTACCACCAGATCCTTTTCTTGAACCTTCTTGACACCTGCATTAATATTTTCAATTGTGCTACTAAATTCTAGTTTCTTAAGTCTGCTAATGTGTTTCCTCGCTTGTTGAAGGTGGCGCAGCCCTCGTTCAAAACTCCAGTATGCTATGTTCCTTTTATTATTTTCTATTGAAATCCTATATAGGATATCCCAGTGTCGTAATAATATTCGGACAGCCTCTAGAAATGAGTTACCATTTCCATAAACATGATGAGGCTCGGCACCACTTCCGTTAAATTCAAGTATGGAATAATTCTGTCCGTTTTTTAATTCCTCTATACTTTTACACTTTATGTCATACCTCCCGAAATAGAAATCACCTGTATGACTGAGTGCGTCGAAGATGCGTAGCAATCGTTCATCCTTTTCTTGTTCGAGACTTACCAGCTGACCACCGCGACTTAAATTCAACGCATCTGACAATACATATTTCTCCCCGCGGGGAACGATGTGATGCAGCATTAATGCGTGCTTGATCCGC
Organism: uncultured Chryseolinea sp.; assembly: GCA_946478915.1. The sequence continues at coordinate 1,678 of CAMLER010000510.1, read as the reverse complement.
ATTTCTTCCAACCTGAATTGGATGCGCGCATAATTGTGCATTAAATCATCCAGCGTGGAAATTCCATCACCTGTTACTGAAAGGTGCTCCTTCTTAACAAAACCTGTAATCGTTCCTTTGTTTTGATTTGGGAATCGATAATAAAAGACACTCACTTCCAGTGGCAGATCTACAAATTCCTGAAGAATATAATCTGCTTTTATCTGGTGATGGTATGTTAGCAGTTCCTCAATGGAATTGATTTTTCTAAACATCAAACCCATTCGACCGACATCCGGCTTAACAGCTACAGGAAAAGTCAAATTTGTTGCTTTAAAAAGCAATTCAACCTCCAGTTCGCTGCTATCGGGTGTGATGAGGATGGACTTTGGAAATGTTTCCGCTGGTAACAGACTGTACATCTCCATTTTGCTTTCACCTTCATACCCACCGAATGTCAACGTCGGGTTTGCCGCCGTAAAAAACCATGGGGATCTTGCACGCATGCAGTGCATAAGCCAAAATGGTACCATTGGAATATACTTGACCAGCCAATGCCAAGTTTCCCAGTGTGCAGCCCTATAAATAGATTTTTTCGCGTGGTGTAGAATTGAAGCACGTTTCATTGTAATGAACAAAAGCTGCGGTACGGTGTACCGTTCGATTATAAATTAACTCATAGACTGCTATTTTGTTCATATCGATGAAGGGCGTTTTTGTGGGGAATAATGTCCCTGGATCGTTGCGGAAAAGGGACAAATGGAAACACCCTTTTATGAACTTTCTGTGTTTGCCTTATTTGTAAATTAACAGTGGCGAGCGGGAACCATTTCTAAAATATTGTTCTTAAATACTTATTGCAATAAATTCTACCTGTTTTATCCGGAATGTTACGATCTATACATTGAACCGTACAGGATTTAGCGTACTAGAATCAAAAGTGTTGTAGTCTGCTATCAAATCCAGAAATAGTATTACGTCAATTCATTCAGTTATTCACCTTTGATCCTATGCCCGAGGCTTAAGAAAAGTCAATTGACCGAGATGGTTTGCAAGGTGCGAAGTTCGGTTTAAAACAACGTTTAGTCTATTGCGGTGAGGTTCTTTTTCAAAATCAGTTTGAGAAATTGCAGCATGTCGTTCAAACCATTCTTCCGCAGTCAATGCATTAAAATATGTATCCAGTTTTTCGTTGACATCTTTCCATGATGTTCTCAATTCGTTCGGTGATGGTTTTGTTAAGCCTGAATTGTCGGGACTGTCAACAAATATCTCATCATATGCAGTGTACTTCCTTTCCCCGAAACGCATAAGAGAAAATAGCGCGTCATGTATCGCTGTAAGGTGTCCCAGTAGATACATACCTGTGTTTCTCCCGGGCGCAACTTCCTTTTGCAGTTCCTCATCACTAAGTAAATTGATTAGTTTGTTTGTACGATCGATCTGGGTTTTCCAGGCATCGAGCGCCATTTTAACAAAGAGTTGTTCCTTGTTTGCCATAGATCCTTTTATTGTGGGCTGTAACTTTGAAAATATTTTGGATATAGTCAACGAAAGGTCTAATTGTTTGTTGGCAAGCTGATCTCACCGCTGAATTCTTTTCGCTGACTCATCGCGTTATCCGATGAGGGATAGTAAAAAGACTAATCCTACTTTGTCAACTTGTGATTGTGTATGGGCTACTGCCAATGCGCTCAAT
>CAMLER010000509.1 GCA_946478915.1 uncultured Chryseolinea sp. | reverse complement strand
TAACAATATCATCAAGATATTCTATAGTTCTGTTATGCGCATCCGAATAGAGATAGTCCCGAAGGTTGCCCGTCGACAAATGCCTGCGCTTTAGCCATAGCGCTACAAAGATTTCCTGAACTATGACCTTTGACGAATCAACTGAACGCACGCGGCCGAAAGCAAAGTCAAATAGCTGTATCCAATAGCGGTCAAAAATTGTCTCCAATGCTTGTTCATTATTTTGTCGTATCAAATCAAGCAATCGGGAATCTGAATAACTTGAAAGCGTAACCATACTGTGTTGATATTTTTCAGATTTTTCAATAGTCATAGTTCACTACCATCGCTTTAGACTCGTCGTATCATTCAGGAACCAGCGTAATCACTTCTCCAGCTTTAGTAGGCACGTCATAAACCGTCGTTTGTTTTAAATCTGGTGGTATGATCCCCGCCTTAGCAGAGATTACAGGCGGAGCAACTTGATGCACCTGGTAGAACGGATTTTTATTCCTCCCTACTGCCAACGACAATGACTTCCCATCCGATTGTCTTAACCTATTGGGTACACGCAATTGTAATTCTCCACCAAGATTGGATTTGATGACAACCTTTTCCAGCGATCCATTCTTCCACTGCATATTTGCGATTTCAAAACCACCTCTCGCTCGCAGGCCTTGCACGCTTCCCGTCGGCAAAGCATCCGGTAGTGCGGGTAAAAGGTGAAGCGTGCCATCACTGCTTTGCACTAACATTTCAGCGATGCCAGAAGTACATCCGAAATTCCCATCGATTTGAAAGGGAGGATGCGCGTCAAAAAGGTTATTGTATGTGCCTCCCCCACCAGCATTTGTACCGACTGGCGTAAGCTGGTCCTGAATTAATTTATAGGCGTGATTGCCGTCCAACAACCTTGCCCACCAGTTAACTTTCCATCCCATACTCCATCCAGTCGATATATCACCGCGATGCGCAAGTGTTGTTTTTGCAGCGCTGTACAAATCCGGTGTACGATAGGGTGAAATTTGATCGGAAGGAAATAAGCCATATAAATGAGAAACATGGCGATGATTATCTTTTGGATCATCTACATCATCCAACCATTCCTGCAGTTGTCCATGTTGTCCAACATGCATAGGTGGAAGACGATCACGCATCCGCTTCAATGTGTCGACCAACGCTTCATCCTTCTTCAAAATTTCAGCGGCCTTTATAGCCGTACTAAAAACATCTAAAATAATTTGATTGCTCATGGTTGTCCCTGCATCAAGTGAAGATCCCTGATGGGCTGCTGGCGCATTCTCGGGCGACATGTCGGGATTCAACACAAGCCATTTGTATTTCGGATGCTCAACGAGGAAGTCGACATAGAAAATTGCTGCACCCTTTAAAACATCATAAATAGTTTCGAGATAAGCTTTATCACCACTGTACAGATAATGTTCCCAAAGATGCTGGCTGGTCCATCCTCCTCCGTCAAGCCATACGCCCCAAAAGGCGTCGTCGACTGCGCCGGTGGCACGCCAAATATCAGTATTATGATGAGCCATCCATCCGCGCGCGCCGTACATAACTTTTGCAGTCTGTTGTCCAGTCTGCGCAAGTTCTTTCACCATTCGCAGAAACGGTTCGTGTAATTCGGCAAGATTTGTTTTCTCTGCAGGCCAGTAATTCATTTCTGCGTTAATATTGATCGTGTATTTGCTATCCCATGGCGGATTCAACCTATGATTCCAAATGCCCTGTAGATTAGCTGGCTGTCCGCCCGGTTGCGAAGAGGAGATCAACAAGTAACGGCCGAATTGAAAATATAGGGCGACAAGATGTGGATCATTCGTATTACGAAAATTTCTCAAGCGCTCGTCTATGGGTAGCTTCGCCGCATCTGATACTCCGAGGTCAAGTCTGACCCGATTGAAATATTTTTGATAGGCTGCAACATGTGCGCTGAGAATTTCGCGAAATGACTTTTTAGATGCCTTATCCACGGAAGCTATTACTCTTGAATTCTCATCACCACCGACATCGTTGTAACTATTAAAATTTGTAGCGATAGAAATGTAGATAGTAACTGCATCCGCGCCATGCACGACAAGCGTAGTGTCCGTTGCTGAAATCTTACCCCCTTCATGCTGTATACGCGCGATTCCTTTAAACTTCACTTTACCCGGTACACCTTCATGATCAGTTGTCCTTCCTGAGATAATTAAGTCGTTCCCGACTGCTTGTACAGAAGCATTAGGTTGAACAGTCGAAAACCTGGAAACAAATGATATCCTTCCTGGCTTGCCAGCGGTTAAGCGAACAGCAATTACATTATCAGAAAAAGCCGCGTAAACTTCTCTCGTATATTTTACATCATTAATAGCATACCGCGTCGTGGCTACTGCACGAGTCAAATCCAATTCGCGGTAATATTCTTTATAATTGGTATGATCCGTAAAATCCAGGTGCAAACTTCCAACAGGCTGAAACATCTGACCATGCGAGCCCTTACTAATGATCACCTTTTTTGCCAGCAACTCTGCCTCTTTCTGCTTACCCTCAAATATCAACTTTCGAATTTCAGGCAATGCACCGAGTGCCTCAGGATTATCGTTCCGATTAGGGCCGCCCGACCAAACCGTGTGTTCATTCAGTTGTATCGTTTCTCGTTCCACATTACCATAAACCATGGCGCCTAGCCTACCGTTACCTATCGGCAGGGCGCTTTCCCAGGTTGTACCCGCGGAATTGTTATACCACAACTTCAACCCCGATGGGTCCTGTGAAAGGACGCTTGTACCTAGTGTCAAAAAGAATATAATCAAGAATGATCGACTCATCATCAGTCCCTTTAAATCTAAATCCTCTACTTAAAAAGAAGAGGTGCAAACATGTACAAATTGTTTCTCCATACCGGCCACGTGTGACCCCCAGGGTATTCACTATATGTGTATCGGATGTTCATCTCATCAAACTTTGCCAGCATCGCCTTACAGTTGTTGTATGCTATATCTTCTTTTCCACCCATTGCGACCCAAAATTGTTTGATATTCTTATTTATTTCCGCGGAATGTTCCTTCATGAATTTGTATTGCGGTTCGGAAAGGGTTGTATTATTCGCGAACCAGCCTGAACTGAATACACCCAGGTAACCAAACATTTCATGATTCCTTACTCCTGCATGAAGCGTCTGAAGTCCCCCCATTGATAGTCCCGCAAGAGCCCTGCTATTAGCATCGGTTTTTGCGCGATAATTCTCTTCAACGAACGGTATCACTACCCGCTTCAGTTCATTTTCAAACATTTGCAGTGACCTCTCCCCAAACGAAGCAATACCACCACCCCCTGTATTGCCGTCCATCATCACCACTAACATCGGGGTTGCCTTCTTTTCTGCAATAAGGTTATCGAGTATCAAATCAGTTTTGCCCTGCGTGGACCATCCCCGTTCATCTTCACCACCACCGTGCAACAGGTACAGTACAGGGTATCTTTCATTCGGATTGGAATCATACCCTGCAGGTGTGTAAATATAAAACCGCCTCCAGGTGTTAAAGACAGTTGAGTAGTACCTCTTCATTCTGACTTCTCCATGAGGCACCGGTTTTAATTCATAAAACTCGCCATTCCTTGAAGGTATTTCTATTCCGGATGCCATCCTTCCCATGCCGTAAAATGTTTCACTGGCGGGATCGGCAACAGGTACACCATCTATCAGCATCGAATAATAATGTATTCCTTCGCTTATCGTATCCGTTGTAACCAACCAATATCCATCCGAATCCTTTTTCATATCGTATTTCTTTCCAAGATCTATCTGCACTTTTTGAGCATCGGGCGCCTTGAGGCGGAAGATCACACGGTTGTCCGGCAGAATTTGGGGATACTTCGCAGACCGGACGTTGGTCGCGGCCGGTACACCTAACACAGTAAATGTTGGAAATTGTGATGTATCAACTTCCTTGAAAAGAAATTGAGAGAACATGTACAGATCGTTTTTCCAAACCTTGAAATCGTGACCACCTGGCTCTACATAGAAAATATGAGGCACATCGTTTTGGTAGAGGTAATCATGCGTGCGTTTGCTAAAGTTGAACAATCCATCGCCGTCACCGCAGGAAATCCAAAGAAGTCTTAATTGCTGTTTCGCGGCTGCAGGATCGGGGACAAGTTGTTCGGGTAGTTTGGTATTCGGAGCCGATGAAAATCCTCCTACCCATGCAAACTTATCAAGGTTTCCCAACCCGAAGTTCAAT
>CAMLER010000508.1 GCA_946478915.1 uncultured Chryseolinea sp. | reverse complement strand
GGGCTTATTTTTTACAACGATTCCCATATAGGAACAACAGTTCAAAATCTGCTTTGGACTTCTTTCTTGTCTTACTAACAGAAAGGAAAATGGGCCCTTTATAGCTAAATCTTGCGAGAGTCCCAGTCATCTGGGCCGATTTTTAATCGAAACAACAGTTTTCCTTTACCATTTAAAGAAATTTTATTGTTAATCTTACATCATGTGATATGCAGCAGAAGGTAACAATATGCATATCGACCTTTTTTGATATAATTGCTTAATGTTTATTTTATCGAGGGTGCCACAGACCCTTATCTGTGGATACTTTTTTCCCTTATGGCAGCTAGAGTAGCTAATCTTTGGATAATAGATAATGACCCAATGGTGTCGTTTTATATCAAACGGCTAACAGAGCTTGGCGCATTGGCGGATATTATCACCATTTACGATAGTCCCCGCGGTGCTGTGGATTACCTGCTTTTGCACAAAACGTCTCTTGAACATTTGCCTGATATCATATTGTTGGACATCTACATGCCGGAGATGGACGGTTGGGAATTTATCCAGGAATTTCAAAAGATCCGTGATAAGCTCACCAAGAACGTCGAGATTCACATCATCACTTCATCTAACCACCCAAAGGATATCAGTCGCGCGAAGACTTTTGTAGAGGTAAAAAGTTACCTTCAAAAGCCCGTAACACTGGAGGCGCTTCAGGATGTTGTGTCAAATTACAATATGGCCGAACGATCCTGATCAGGATTCGGAACTCTTTAGAACTTCCATACCTCTGGCATAATCCAAATCCCCCGCCGCAGTATATCGAATCTCTATTTTTTCGGTTTTGGTTTTCTTGTGGTACGTATATGACAAGGGTTTTGCAACGGACCTGCTATCGCTCTTTTCCACAACAAAGCTAGCTGTCCAATATCCGCCCTCTGGGATCTTGCCAAACTCTGTTTCGAATGCCAACCGAATTGTTATCGGTACCTGGTTTTGATCGATACGCTCTGTTTTTCGTAGGGCCTGCCCAAGGACTGTTAGGGCTGCAAAAACAAATAGCGCAAATGCAAAAATGTTCTTTCTCATGACAATGATGTTTGTGTAACACAAACAGACCTTTTTCTATGCGAAAATGGTATACCGCAAAAGAAAGTATTTTTTGCACTTGCGCCTGACTAAATTGGATGGTGACGCAGAACTTCTGCTGCACCATACAAGGTTTTTAGCCATGCACTGCTGCAAGGCAATGATTATTGAATCTGACAGGTTAACTATCAGAGACCTTGTGCTTCTGTCTTCCCAACAAGAGGAGCGATCAGGTCTTTGTAACCGCCAAGATTATTGATGAATTTTCCGGATACATCCGATAAAGTTGAACCTGCGGATCGCAAAATCTGTTTTGCTTTCTCATTACCCATAAGACTAGCGATTGCCAGACCAAGTGTTACACCACCAATAGCTGCGATCAATATCTTATTGTCGGAAATAAATGATTTCACATTACTCGTATTGGGAATTAGCTCTTCGGTTTTCATTGTCGTTGTTATTTAGTTGTATCCGGGTTATAACAAAAATGATGACAACCACATTTCTGGTATAAAGGCACTTTTTGAGCGATTTATACTGGAGCGGCTGTGGCGACCGTTCCACATTTTGTTTCACGAAACCCTAGTCGTAAAGGCTTATATTTTCTCGTCACATCTCATGCTCCACAAAGCACCAACGCTCCAAGACTCGCATTCAGCCCTAGCGTTGTAAAGTACAAGACACCCTTACTCAGGCCGGCGTTGTGGTAGAAATAGTATTCATTTGGATTTCTGAGGTCATATAGATAGTAGTGTACCAGCGGACCGGCGAGAAAATAACCGAAACCCGTACCCTCAATGATGGGAGTAGACCATATCATAAAATACCCGGCAATCCCGATTCCGAGTGCTGCACAAAATGTTGGGATAATAAGCTTTTGCTGGAAAGTTGTTAGAAATAGAAACATCTTGGAAGAAAGTCACTTATACCGCCAGTCTTTAATAAAAGGACTTTGATGGATGCGAGAGGACCGGCAATACACCGGTCCTGCATCAAGCTATTGTGAATTTTTTCCAACAACAACCACCTCCTCAACCGCATTAGCTGGAGCGCTGGTTACATCTTTCTTTATTGATTGATTCAGCTTAAAGGCGATTGGTAGGACCACACGTTGTTTCACTGCCACGCCTTTATTTTTGCCCGGTTCCCATAGGGGAGAGCTCTTCACGATTTCGACAGCCTCAGCATCACATCCTGCCCCGATACCATTTTTCACTCTCACGTCTGTTATTGAACCATCCGTCAGTACAACGAATTCTACGAATACTTTTCCTTCGACACCCATTCGCCGGGCTTGTAGTGGATATTTCAATTTCGTCATTACGTGCTGATAGAAAACCTCCCAGCCACCCCGTGGCATAGCGGTTTCTTCTACTATCGTATACACGTCATCACTTAGTTTTGATCGTTCACTCAGTTCGCTTACCTTATCTGTATACTCAACAATAGCAAAGGTTCGAGGGGTTTCATCCTTTGTTACGGTTGGCGTTAAGAGCGTGATGTGGGCAATCTGATTTTGACTGAGGCTTTCCATTTTTTTCTTCATCTCCTCTACCTTGGGCTTCATGTTTTCATCGGTTTCCATAAGCAAAAATGTTTTGCCCGGATTAGCCTTTAAAAGTATATCATACTGATCGAGGACTTCCTTTGGAACATCAGTAGCCATTGAAGAGGACTGTGCAATGTCAGCAACTTCATTAGCGATCTGATCCTGACAAGCGATAAACGCAAAGGTCAGGGGAATTACGCCGGCCATGGCAAACATCTTCCACGGCCTGATTTTCCTTTTTATCGTTTTCATCATTTTAATTCGTTTAAGCGTTAATGAATTATTAAAGTGGTTGGCGAGTTTGAAGCCGGCCGACTCCAATGCAACCTTCGCCAGCAGGTTGCAATATTCGTTCACATCCCGGTTCTCGACAGCGCGCGCATCTGCCTCGAACTCATGAAGCTGAACAAAGATTTTCTTATATATGCTTATTAGCGGATTGAACCAGAAAAATATACCAAGCAAGTTAACGAGGAGGATATCGATGGAATGATACCCGTCTACATGTACTGTTTCATGATGAATGACCTTTCTCCTCTCATCGGCTGAAAGCTTCTTTGAGTCGCCAAGTACGATGATGTTAAAGAATGAGAATGTAGGTGTTGAATCATCAGATGATTCAACAATCTTTACTCTTCCAATTGAAAAGCGCTGTGATTTTCTAAGGAAGATAATCAGGTTGGAAATGCGTGCTATGAATCGCGTGAAAAAGAATAGTGTTATTCCGATGTATAATACAACAATATAAAACCATACATTTTTTAAACTGGTTGTTTCGCTGATAGCAGACTCAGGCCTGTTGCTTTCGATAACAATTTCCGGTAGAAGATGCGGCGGCATTAATTTGCCCAAAGATGGGAATACAGCACTATCAAATTCGATATGAAGAAGAGGAAAGGTTAATGATACCAAAACACCCAATAGCAGGAACATCCGCTGTAATTTAAATTCTGTTTCAGTACTTAGTATCAACAGGTATGCTCCAAGGAACAAGGCTATGCCCAGGTTCGCTTCTATGAGGTAGTTTAGGTACGCATTCATGGTTTCTGATTTTTGATTTCCTCCAGCAGCTTCTCAAGCGATTTAATATCCATTTTATTTTCTTTCGCGAAGAATGATACAAGGTTTTGAAAGGAGCCATTGAAATATCCTTTCAATAAATTATTGAGGTAAAACTTGGTGTACTTCTCTTTGGTTATCAATGGAAAGTATTCATGGGTTTTACCGTAGGCCTTGTGATCAACAAATCCTTTGGTTTCAAGAATGCGCACTATGGTGGACACCGTGTTATAGGCTGGTTTTGGGTCAGGCATTTCCTCGATGATATCTTTTACAAATGCCTTCCCCAGTGTCCATAGTATTTGCATGACCTGATCCTCAGCTTTGGTCAGCTCTTTTATATCTTTCATTACCTATATGTTTAGGTGTAAAACTAAGAATTTAGTTTTGAAGATGCAAATGTTTTTTCAGCTGTCAGCTGACAGCTTTCAGATGACAGCTTGATAGAGGCAAAAAGCAGAAGGCTTAACGCGAAACGCTTGATCCGACAATCGTTATCCGTTGTGTGCCTTGAATGTAGTAAACCCTCTGAATCTTCCCATAGCG
>CAMLER010000507.1 GCA_946478915.1 uncultured Chryseolinea sp. | reverse complement strand
CAGAGTATCAAAAACCGATTGCTATTATGTTCAATTTTTGTTAGTTCCTTTCTCGTCCTCCAATCGTGAACCAAACGTCCTCGCCTTCGTTCCCCTTCTCCTCTTTAGCGCTACAAAAATCATGGCGATGCCTGAAACAATTGGAATATATCCGAACAAAGCTACGTACGAACGGATTGAAGAAAATAATCCGGCATGTATCCCGATCGTGAGAACTAAACCTAAAGCTAAAATTACAGTTCCAACAACGATCAGCTGAGGTGAAAATTTTTGACCCGACAATAGTCGATTCTGTAACTCCTCATCCACCTGACGCACGACCATCCTGATCTCATTCTCCGCCATTCCGCGCGACATCAGTTCCGGCCTTACTTTATCAAAAGTGATTTCGCCGCGCTGAATTTTATCAACGAAGAGTTGCACTAATTCGGATGTTGTCATTTCCATTACAACTTTTCAATCCAAATAGTCATTCAGTCACGATCTTTTTACCTGAGCAAATCGCTCTCAAATTAAGATATTTGATTCGAAGCCTACTATTTTGCAGATGTCGAAAACTCTCCAAAATGCCAAAGCACTCCTGAAGGGTCATGCAAGAAACATTCCCTCCCCCAATCATGAGTTCGAATAGAAGTTAACCTCACGCCATCATATCTCCCTGGCAGGTCCAATGCAGACAACTCATTCCAATGTCTGCTTACATCATCAACCTCCAAAAATATCATTGTGTTATCTATCCAGTCTTTTACATAGGCGGATTGAAGATAAAACGCAAGTCCGTTTGTTTTGAAAACAGACATTTCGTCCGACAATACTGTTTCTTCAAAACCGAGATCACGATAGAATCGCCGAGACAAATCGAAATCCTTTGCTCCTATAAACGGCCGGATTGATTTAGCCCTGTGTTCGATCTTCTTTTCCATCTTCGCTGATTGCATAATAACGTCGTTTGGTAGGGAAGACAATTTAACATTTATTAGATAATGGTGATATCTGTTACCTTAAAAATCCTCAAAAATAATCTCCTTGTTCACCACCGTTGCAGCTAATGTACCCATGCTTACAGCGTTTGCAACCGAACGCATTCGCGTTGTATTGTCGGCGCATGCAAACACGCCTGGTACTGTAGCTTTTTGAAAAGAATCGATCTTAATATAACCTTCCTCAGTAAATTCGCAGCCCAACATCTCAGGAATAGAACAATGTTGCTCGAAGGCGGGACGAGCATACAGTGCATTTACACCTATACTTGTCCCATCTTTGAAAATGATTCTATCGAGATATCCATTCGTATGTTCCAAGTTTTGAATTTCAGTTTCCACAACTCTAACATTATGAGCTTTCAATTTTGCAGACTGTTCTTTTGACAACATGGTTGGACCATTCGTGAAAACAGTCAAATCTTTGGTCCAGTTTAGTATAAAGGATGAAAACTCATAGGCATATTCTCCGTTTCCAAGAATTCCCGTCGGCTGATTTCTTACTTCGTAACCGTGACAATAGGGGCAATGGATAACAGAGATCCCCCAACATTCCGCGAAGCCATCTATCGCGGGCATGATATCACGAATACCGCTGGCAAAAATCAGCTTTCGTGCTGTAAAATTTCTTCCACTGTCAGTTTGAATTTCAAATCCTTCGGATGTCTTGCGCCCGCCCGTTGCTAAACCTGAAAAAAATTTAACTGTTTCATATTTTTCTACCTGTTGCCTGCCTACCGCTGCAATCGCGGCAGGAGTTTGTCCATCCTGAGTAAGAAAGTTGTGCGAATGCGGCGTCTGCCTGTTGCAGGGCTTACCGCTGTCTATAATCAATACACTTCTCAACGACCTGCCTAGTGCAAGGCCGGCCGAGAGCCCGGAGTAGCTTCCTCCAATGATGATCACGTCAAAAGTCTCAGACTTCATTGTAGTTTTTTTTGAATTATACTATAATTTGCCTTGTTCCTTCTCCTTATATACCGCGACAGAAATCAGCCGGATGATCGAATCTACAAACGGTACCCCGATAAAAACAATCCAGGGCACTAGCGATACCGTTAGCAACAAAGTTCTTTGATACAGCGGCATCGGCGCCAATGCTTCGCCGAATAGAGAAAGGAATAACGTAATGGATGGATAGATTACAACCCATATCTTCAGGGATGCTATCAATTTTAATTTCAGTTTCATATAGTTCAATATTATTTACACGCAAAGGTATTGACGTAATTGCTGTTCTGAATAGGACAAACATGGAATTGAATGGAACTTATCTCGAGTTGTTCCTGAATGAGTCGGGCGTCTGGCCGGTGTGCTTCCGGAAGAACCTTATAAAATAGGAGACATCGTCAAAACCCAGCTGGTAAGCAATTTGATTTACCTGGTTGGAAGTTGCCAACAGATATCGCTTTGATTCGAGAATGACATATTCGTCAATAATGTCGGAAGAGGTTTTACCTACAGCCCTTTTTGTAATCGCATTTAATTGATAGGCCGAAAGATTCAACATATCAGCATATTCTGAAACTTTCTTATGAGTGGAAACATTCGCTTCCACCAATTCTAGAAATTTGTCCAGGCGCTCCTGCGCATAAAGATTCTTGTTACTCAAACTATTACCACGACCATCTGCGTTTCTCGTCAGTTCCACAAGAAAAATACCAAGGATGGATTTGATCACCTCCCAATATCTGTCCTTTTTATTTGTGTATTCCAAAAAGATGTCGGTGAGCAAGGCGTACAACTTTCTAAATGTGGTTCGATCGATTAGGTAGTAGTTCCTCTTGCTGGCATCTCTCAACAATTGATTTGACGAACCTTGATGGGGATTGTAAAAATCATTTTGAAATCCTATAAGGTACCCTGTGCTACCTGCTTTCAGCTTGAGGTGATGAACCTGCCCGGGACGCATAAAAAATATCGAATGACCAGTGACTTCAAATTCTGTAAAATCTATTTCGTGAAAACCCTTTCCCTTTTCCAAAGCCAGAATAAAAAAGAAGTCATGCCTGTGGAGTTCCTGTACCATATCGGTGCCTGAAAGCAGATCAGCAACATTTCTAATACTGAAGCTTGCAGAAAAAGCCGGTTCTTTTCGCGATACGATCTTTCTTACAGGAATTTCTTTCATCCACCTTCAAATAATAATCAAAACGGTCGTCCTTTTATTGAACGAAGTAAAGAATTTTCTGCCAAACGTCGCTTGCTTCTATATAGGCTGACCAGGCCGGCATCGCAATCGATGAACACACTGTCGCCTCTTTTATAATTAAACGAGCTGTCGATCATCAACTCGATCCTTCTTTCGTTTCGATACAAGAAAAGGTCAAGCCTTCCATTGTATTTCAATTTCTCTTTTACCCTTCTTTCCTTATCGAAATCAAAACGCCCAGTTATTTGATGCAGTCTAATATGACTCTCTCTGACCGTGTCAACAAGGGCCGAAAATTTGAAACCAAGCTCTTTTATGTACCACACTCTTTCGCTCTTGACGCCGTCAATGTGCTGTCGAAATAGGTTGATGGTTAGCAACAACAAGAGTACAACACACAACGCAACGACTACGCCTGTTTTCATATTGTAATTAAAAAACAACTATACCTTAGGGTGATCAATGACTTTCAAGCGTCCTCACCTGCTCCCTGACGATTGAGTTAAATTTATCTACCTCCTCCATCAGTGGACTATGCGCCGAATTTTCAAATGTAAAAAAATCCTTTTCACGTGCTTTTAACTGATCGTAAAAATCCTTTGCGACTACATAGGGTGTCTGGTAGTCATGAACACCCTGAAAAATATAGACGGGTATTTGCATGCTGTCTATTTTCGAAGAAAGGTCCGCGTTGATCACTTCTTTAAACAGATGATGAAGGGAGAAAGTGCTTCCTTGCATGTAATTGATTTTGTCTCGCAATGTGTATTCTTCCGCATTGAGCACAAGTTTGATTACAGGCCAAATGCTTGTGGTCCCGTGCAATGCTCCACCGTATTTAAAAACATACTCCCTTCCCTTCAACAAGAAGTTAAGCCAATCGCTCGAGCTTGCTGTCGAATCCGGAAAATTCATTTCGGAGATTACCTTGATTGCTTCCTCATCATTTTTCAGGCGCGCTTGTTCCTTGATCCATTCAAAGGAGATCTTTTCACCCCGCATCTGTTGCGCCACCTGGCCTATCCCAAAATACGCGTGAAAAAGCTGTGGGTACTCGTAGGCGGTAAGTATGCCCAGCAGCGAACCCCATGAATGTCCCATCAGAT
>CAMLER010000506.1 GCA_946478915.1 uncultured Chryseolinea sp. | reverse complement strand
GAACAGCAACAACAAATCACAGAATTATTGGCGCAAATTGCCGAGAAAGAAATTGACGGATCAAAGTCAAAGACTGAGCTTATGCTCTTCCAAAACAATCCAAATCCATTCTCTGTCGATACAGAAATCAAAATGACGCTGTCTGAAACCACCGCTAGCGCCAGAGTTATTATTTATAACCTGGAAGGCAAGGAGCTTAAAGACATTAGCGTAATGGAACGCGGCAGTGCTTCAGTAAAAATCTTAGCAAATGAACTAAATGCCGGAATGTATATCTACGCATTGATTGCCGACGGTAAAGTTGTGGACACAAAACGCATGATACTTACAAAGTAAAATGGGACTGATCAGTAAAGGGCAGGGACGGATACCTGATGACAACTTATCCTAGCTAACCTATTTTCCGACATGCTGATAGCTAACAGCTGATGGCGCTGTTAGCTGTCAGCTTTTGGCTTCCTATAAACTTTCACCACTTGCGCTGCAATCACATCCGGCTCAAATTGCTTGACATGAATGCGGCCTTCTTCGATCATTTTATTCCGAAGATCCTGATCCGATAAGACCGTCTTCAAAGTGTCAGCCATTTCTTGTTCATTTTCCGGATCAAGGTATATTGTACCAGGACCTCCGGCTTCCTGCAAGGATGACCCTTTGACTGCAATAACGGGAACGGAAGATTCCAACGCTTCGGCTATGGGTATACCGAATCCTTCAAACATCGACGGGTATACGAATACTTCAGCGCCCTGATAAATAGCCGGAAGATCTGCAAAAGGTACCTCGTGAAGAAACAAGATCCATTGGCTTACACGTAGCTTCGCGGCATGGTCAATAATTTTTCTTTTATAATCCGTAGATCTGCCAACCACCACCACATGGATACGCAAGTCAACCGGCAAAAGAGCAATCGCCTTAACCAATAACAAGACGTTCTTGCGCTCTTCGATTGTTCCCACATTCAAAATATAGTGCCTGGGAAGATCATATTTAGTTCTTATTGCTGCGACCTGTTCGGCAGAAAAAACTTTCTTAAAGCTGGGATGACAACCCTGATAAACGACGTCAATTTTCGAAGCATCGACATTTAGAAAGTGTATGATATCCTGTTTTGTTTGCTGACTGATCGCCATGATCCGATCAGCCTGACGACACGCAGCCCGAACCTTGGCTTTATAAATGGCAGCATCAACAGCCTTGTATAAGTGCGGGTATCTGATGAAAATAAGATCATGGACCGTTACTATTTTTCTGATCTTCTCAGGTAGATTAATTGGCAATTCCTGACTTAATCCATGATACAGATCCAACTCTTTTGCATCCGCCGTTCGGCTGATGCCCCATGTCCTCCAGAGGCTGCCGGCGCCAAGCAAGCTGTAGGCATACGGTGGGGTGACTACACGGATGTTGGGACTGCTGAGGATGGCATTTAGTTCGGCATGGGCCGTTACCTTGGGTGTAAAAAGCATGTAATCATTTTCGGGAGCATGCTCGCTCAATGCACGAATGATGAACCTGCTATAGTTCCCGAGACCGGTGAAGTTGTTAAAGAATCGCTTGGCATCAAATCCTACTTTCACTTCGGAAAAGTCTTTTTATAAAACTCAATACTTTGTTGGATGATCTCCATGGCCTTTTCCCTGGACTGAAACTCGTCCACAACGACCTTCTTATTTTCTAACACTTTGTAATTTTCAAAAAAGTGTTTGAGCTCAACCCGAAAAAATTCTGGAAGGTGATCCACGTCTTCATAATGACTTACGCTTGCATCTTGTTCTGCGACGGCAATAATTTTGTCGTCCGCCTCACCCCTGTCGATCATTCGCATCACACCTATAACCTTAGATGGAATAAGGCATCGCGGTACAACAGTTACCTGGGTCAATACTACTATATCCAGCGGGTCATGGTCCTCGCCCAGGGTCTGAGGAATAAAGCCATAATTTAATGGATAATACATCGACGCATAGAGAACGCGATCCAACTTGATCAAGCCGCTGTCTTTGTCAATTTCGTATTTCGCTCTCGAACCTTTTGGAATTTCAATAATACCATTTACGTATTCCGGCGGATTCGTACCAACGGCCACGCCATGCCAGGGATGCTTTACCATTTTGATTTTTTGACAATATTAGTCAAAAAAAAGCCCTCTGGTAAAACAGAGGGCTCACTGTATTAGTTAGCCGGCTTCGGCTGATCCTTTTTCTCGGCCGATTTTACATGATCGCCATCTTTCAATCGTTTGGAAACCGCTGTAAATGGTCCGGTGATAATTTCGGTCCCTTCAGCGATGCCCGACAATATTTCGATATTATCATAGTCGCTGATGCCCGTTGTGACTTCGACCATCTTGGCAACGCCGTTGTCATTGACGAAAACAACCGTCTTATCCGCGGTCTTTTTCTGAGGTCGGCTTTGATCGCTGGTTTGCCTTGCGTTTGAAGGCGGCTCTTCATTCTCTCCTTCTTTCTTTTCCTGCTCAGGATTACGGGTCGTGACGGACGCCAACGGTACGGATAGAGCGTTAGGCTTTGTGGTCGTCATAATATCAACACTCGCAGTCATCCCAGGGCGAAAAGGAAATCGGTTTCCAGCTTTAACCAGGTCCTGATAGGATGACATCAATATCAGTATCCTGACTTCAAACTCCGTGATCGCATCCTCCGAAATTTTTTCTTTCGCAGTATTCGCTATTAGGGTGACGACTCCCTTGAATTCCCGCTTATCGGAAGAATACGCGTCAACATCAATAATTGCAGTATCTCCCACATGGACGCGTACGATATCATTCTCATTCACATTTACCCTAACCTCCATTACATTAAGGTCAGCAATTCTTAGCATCTCGGTACCTGCCATCGTTGCAGTTCCTACTACGCGTTCACCGTTCTTAACGATCAATTTTGAAACCACACCCTGCATTGGAGCAACTACCGTTGTTTTACGATAATTTTCTCGCGCTTCACTCAATGACGCGTCAGTGCTCTTTATGACGTACCGCGCTGCCTCAACGGCCTGTTCCGCAGAAGCTACATCGTTCTTTGCAACTTCAAAGTTTTGTTTGGCCAATTGCCAATCTGCCTCCGAAATCACCTGCTGCTTCCATAAAGTTTCCTGCCGTTGATATTCTGCCTTCGCTCTGGTAAATGTAGCCTGCGTTCGCAGTAAATTTGACTTGGACTGTTCAAGGTTCGCGCGCTGCTGACTAAGAGAAGCTTCCGCCCTTTCCAACTGACTTTCCCACGTATCGGGACGGATCTTAACCAGGATCTCCCCCTTTTTCACCGAATCGCCTTCTTCAATGAGCAGGTCGATAATTTCTCCGGAGACTTCAGGAGCAATCTTAACTTCTGTAACCGGCTGAACTGTACCCGACGCGCTTACTTTCTCGATGATGGTTACCTTCTTCGCTTTCGCGATCTCAACTTCAAGTTCTTTAGGTTTGCCAATCCAACCTGCCGACTTTCCTATCACTATCAAAATTAACAGAACAACCACGGCTCCGATGAGCCAATAAATGACCTTGTTTGACTTTTGTTTTTGTTTTGCCATGTAGACGGGTATTAATAATCCAGTGGTTTGCCTTGATAGAAGTCCAGCACTTTCTTCTTCAAAATAAAATCGTATTTAGCTCTGGTGAGATCAGTTCGTGCCTGGTAAAGATCGTTTTGAGATACTTGAAACTCAAATGAATTTGCTGCGCCCGCATTAAAACGTTGGTCCATCATCCGAAATGCTTCTTCTCTCGCCTGTACCTGTCTCAACGATGCGTTATATACCTTTGAAGAAGCTATCGCTTCATTATATGCTGTTTCTACATTCTGACGAAGATTCTGTGCAACCTGTTCCGCTTCGATCTTTGCCTGTTGATTCCGGATTATAGAGCGTTGAACTCCAGCGCGTGCATTGTACCCGTTGAGTATGGGGATCTGTAATTGAAAGCCTAGTGTTCGGTAGATATTGTCTTTAATCTGATCGCTGAACAAGTAGGTATTTCTGAATGCTCCAGTTGCTTCGACGGAATATACACCTTGCGTTAAGTCCTGATTAACATATGCGAATGGAGGCATTTCCCCATTGTTTGGAAAACGAAATCCGCCATCGGGATAGAATTGAGCCTCTTGTGCACTGGAGTAATTGGTATTAATCCCAGCGTTCAAATTCAGACGTGGATAAAAATTTCCCCTGGATGCCTTTACTCCGAAATTCGTGCTTTGAATCCTCATTTCCGCGCCTTTGAT
>CAMLER010000505.1 GCA_946478915.1 uncultured Chryseolinea sp. | reverse complement strand
TCCCTTATCAAATAAAAGGGAATTATTGTCTGGCTCAAGCGCTAATGCCCTGTTGATGTACGTGAGCGCCAACTCATAGGCATCTTGCTCAAGACAAAGAGAAGCAGCATACATGTAGACTTGGGTATAATCCGGAACTTCAGCAATTACCTCGTCAAAAAGAAGCAACGCACTATCAGGCTTGTCGAGATAATAATACGTTAATCCCAGATAGGACCTCAATTCAGGACTATTCTGAAATTCTAACAACTTCCGAACATCTTTTTGAGCGTCTTCATATTTTTCAGCTTCCATTAAGACCGAAGCGCGCCATTGCAACAACTCTGGGTTGTCCGGATTGAGAGAAATCAACTCATTCAAATCTGATAATTGAGACTGATAATCCTCCAGCTCCTGAAAAATATATGCCCTTAGTAATTTTGCCTGCGGCGTGGGAAATTTTTCAATCACCCTGTTGATATCATTCAGCGCTTCCTGAAAATTTTCAAGTCCATAGTAACAAACTGCGCGCTTATAATATAATTGAAACTCCTCTTCCGTTTTTGGTTTGGATTTATCAATGATCTTATTGTACAACGCGAGTGCCCCAGCATAATCCTGTCGACCGACAAGGGTGTCAGCTTCAACTTCTCTTTCTGATTGTGCATATAGGAAACACGGCGTGGCAAGCGCCAAAAAAAATATCGCGACGAAATGAATAGTCAGCTTACCTGCATGCATTATCGTTACCTGTTATAACGCTTCCGCTCGTTCTCAGTCAAATATATTTTTCTTAACCGAATGGACTTCGGTGTTACTTCCACATACTCGTCTGCCTGAATATACTCCAACGCCTCTTCGAGTGAAAAACGGATTGGTGGTGCAATGCGCATTTTTTCATCGGCACCGGAAGCCCGCATATTGGTTAGCTTTTTGGTTTTCGTTACGTTGACAACGAGGTCACCACTGCGGCTGTGCTCACCGATAACCTGTCCTTCGTAAACAGGCTCACCATCACCAACAAAAAATTTCCCCCGATCCTGAAGGTTATTCAAACTATAAGCAATCGCTTCGCCCTGTTCCATCACAATGAGCGAACCATTAATACGACCCGGAATTTCGCCACGGTATGGCTGGTATTCTTTGTATCTATGCGTAACAATTGCTTCACCAGCCGTAACGTTAAGCAGGTAATTTCTCAATCCGATAATTCCGCGCGAAGGAATCATGAACTTCAAAATCATGCGGTCTCCCTTCGGCTCCATGTTTAGCATTTCTCCTTTGCGTTGAGAAACTGTTTCTATTGCTTTGCCAGCATCTGCCTCCGGAAGGTCAATTGTGAGTTCCTCCATAGGCTCACATTTCACACCATCAATTTCCTTGAAGATCACCTGAGGCTGACCTATCTGCAACTCATAACCTTCACGGCGCATGGTTTCGATCAACACCGACAGGTGAAGTACACCGCGACCAAATACCATAAAACTATCCGCAGAGCCTGTATCCCCGACTCGCAAGGCAAGATTCTTTTCCAGTTCTTTGTCGAGGCGCTCTTTAATATGTCTTGATGTAACGAACTTGCCTTCCTTACCATAAAAGGGAGAATTGTTAATGGTAAAGAGCATGCTCATCGTCGGCTCATCGATGGAGATAGTCTTCATGCCTTCAGGCTTTTCCGGATCAGCAACGGTATCGCCGATTTCGAAACCTTCAAGTCCAACCAGCGCACAAATTTCGCCGGCTTTCACTTCATCCATTTTTTGTTTTTCGAACCCTTCGAAAACATAAAGATCTTTTATTCTTGATTTAACAACCGCCTTTGTATCGCGTTTTACAAGGGCAATCTGTTGCCCGGATTTAATAGTACCCCGGTGTACCCGGCCGATGGCAACCCGACCGATGTATGACGAATATTCCAATGAGGTGATCAGCATCTGAGTTGATCCCTCTTCAATTGCAGGTGCAGGAATATATTTTATGATTCCATCCAGCAATGGGGTGATGTCTGTATTAGGTGTCTTCCAGTCAGTGCTCATCCATCCCTGTTTTGCAGAGCCGTAAAAAGTGGGAAAATCCAACTGATCTTCAGTTGCATCCAATTGATACATCAGGTCAAAGACCTGTTCGTGCACTTCATCGGGCGTACAATTTTTCTTGTCTACTTTATTAATTACGACAATCGGCTTCAATCCAAGCTGCAAGGCTTTTTGCAGTACAAATCGAGTCTGAGGCATAGGGCCTTCAAATGCATCCACCAGCAGCAAGCAACCATCTGCCATATTGAGCACTCGCTCGACTTCTCCTCCAAAGTCGCTGTGACCGGGGGTATCTATCACATTGATTTTATAATCTTTGTAACGAACAGAAACATTCTTGGCGAGGATGGTAATACCTCTCTCGCGCTCCAAATCGTTGCTGTCCATGATGAGTTCACCGGGGTTCTCATGATCCTTAAAAAGTTTCCCCGCCATGAGCAACTTGTCTACCAACGTGGTTTTTCCATGGTCAACGTGTGCAATAATCGCAATGTTCCTAATCTTATTAACGTCCATAAAACCTCAAATCCCTGTTTTTTTAGAATTGAGGCGCAAAGATAGAATTTTTAATTGGCATCATTATTAACGAATCGAAACGTTTGCAAATGATGTTCGCAGTAACATCAGAAATGTGATGGAAGAGATGGTATTCAATCAATAGAAAATGTTGGTTTTTTTAGTTCTGCAATCGAAAGCAACCGGTCGCCCTTGCCGAGGGAATAAGCGCAGTCCTGGGATGCATCTATCTTTTAAATCGTAGGAAAGTGCCCATCGGCAAATCATTTCCAGCCCGTGAGGGTAATAGAAATTCACCGTACTCAACTGTATCAAATTCAAAATGAGATTTAACGACATTTAGCCCCACGACAGCTGACAATCCAACTGCATACATACTCAAAATATAAAATGATTGTTGATTGTGAAGCAGTTGGCTGGTCAGCCCGATCAGTTCATCCAATTGTTCCTGCAATGTCCATTTTTCACCCTCGGGTCCCCTACCATATGGTGGAGGGTCCATTATGATACCATTATATTTGTTGCCGCGCTTTACCTCACGCTTCACAAACTTGAATGCGTCTTCATAAACCCAACGAATATCTTTCAGTTCATTAAGCTGCATGTTGTGCGCCGCCCAGTTTAGCCCCGGCCTTGACGCATCGCAGTGAACGACATCAGATCCGGCACTTCGGGCTACGACAGAAGCAGCACCCGTATACGCAAACAGATTGAGTACCCGTACATGATTGTTACCCCACGAGCCGATGGTATCATAAATAAAATTCCAGTTGTTTGCCTGTTCGGGAAAAATACCAACGTGACCAAATCCAGTAAGCGCAAGCCGCAGTTTCAGGTTGAGGCTGGCATATCGATATTGGATATTCCAGCTTTCAGGCATGGAAGAATTTTTTGACCACCCTCCCTTCACGTCGTCGGTAAACCGGAATTTATCTGTTTGCTCCCGAATAAATTTTGCGTGTGATACTTTTTTCCATTCAGCTTCTGTTAACGATCGTTTCCATAGCGCTTGGGGTTCGGGACGAATAAGGATATATTCTCCAAATCGTTCCAGCTTTTCAAAATTTCCGCAGTCCAACAGCTCGTAGTCTGTCCAGGACGAAGGTATTGCATGTTTCAAATCAAGATTGCGGGTTAGTTGCCTTCAACTCTCCCAAAGGTATGTAGAAAGTTTGGAGGGCAAAAAATCACGGACTACCCTATGCCTACTTCTTAATTAACTTTCTCAAGAGAATTCCATGCGAGGTTCGGAGTCTTATGACATATGCCCCGGAAGCGAGGCCGCGGATATCTACTTCAGCCAGGGATTTTCGGTAGAAGGTTTGAGTGTTGATTATGCGGCCTTTTGCGTCAAGCATTTCCAGAGTTGCGTTTGTATCTGATTTTTGAAAGTTGATGTAAAAGCGACTGCCTGCGGGATTCGGAAAAAAAACCACATCGTCATCAATCTCGTCCTCTATGCCCACAACAAATGACACTTGGTGACAGGCAGAAGTATCAACGCAGGAATTTTGTGTGATGATCACGGCGTACTCTCCGGCATCAGGACTAAAAATTTTACTGTTTGCGCCGGCTACTGGTGTAAATCCATTTGAACAGTCAATCCATTCGTATTGGGCACCGGTGGCAAGTGCAGTCAGCACTCCATTGTTGTTCGCTACAGTAGTGTCGATATCGGCAATCTTAATAGTTAAAGTTACCAGGGAGTCGCATCCCTCGTTGC
>CAMLER010000504.1 GCA_946478915.1 uncultured Chryseolinea sp. | reverse complement strand
AAAGCAACAACGATCCACGGCTCCCAGCTATTGCAATACGATATGTTGGCGCATCTTCAGGATCGGGGCAGCTTCCCGCAGTGGGCACAACCGATCCAGCAAATCAATACGGACTACCGATGGGTAGCACGGATGGCGAAGCGGATCTTTCCGGCGCGACATTGCCCGGTGGTGGTACCCGTTATGCTTATAGCCAGTTGGACCGTCGAAGGGTGGCAAAGCCAACGTCACCGCTCTTTATTGTTACGGCTGCCCAAAACAATCTTCTTTTGGCAGAAGCGAGATTGAACGGCTGGATTACAACAGGCACTGTTGAAGAATATTTCACCAATGGGATCAAGGCTCACATGGACCAAATGGCAAGTTATGATCCGAATTCTGCAGTCGCCGCAGGTGATCGCGATACCTACGTTGCTTCCAGGGTTCCGCTTCTGGCAGGAAATGAAGTGGAACAAATCAACTATGAATACTGGATCGCATCATTCTTAAATGGTCAGGAAGCGTGGGCAAACTTCAGAAGAACCGGTTATCCCGAACTTGAGGCAAATCCCTTTGCAGGGCGCACAGTAGAATGGATCACCAGATTACCATATCCTCCAAGTGAATATGTTGTGAACAATGACAACGTTCAGGCTGCCGTTTCCAGTCAGGGGCCCGATAATCTGGATACTAAAGTGTGGTGGGATGTAGACTGATCTTAATGATAAGGGCAGCAGAATTCTGTTGCCCTTATCTATTTTAAGTAATTTTTTTATCGGCAAAATACCTGTGCAAATGGGAGCCACTCTAAATTTAAACTTATCTAGATTGACGCCTGTGAAAAGATAAGGCGGTGATGTATCTCTTGTGACCATTTCCGTCACGTTATCTTACTAGATTTAATATAAACTTGTTCAAGGTCAGTAATAGACGCTCGATTGATAATCGGCTTTCAAACTGCCAACACTCGCAAATTGATTTACAGGAATTATCGTAGACCTAAAGGATATAAAATGGTAAGAATTGGATTAACTTCGGTATTTTTAATGGCTTGCTTTTTTTCGTATAGCCAACGCGTTGGATCTTCTCCAGAATATATTAAAGCTTTGACTGCTGAATGGAAAGGTGAGAGATTTCCAGATGGCCGCCCAAAGGTTTCCGATGCCATATTGGAAAGGCTTAAAAACATCTCGATCGAAGAAGCGTGGGGCGTGCTGAGAAATAAAGGGTACCACAATCAATTTGAAGGAGATTGGGATGTGATATGGCCGGATAGTGCGATGACAGGCCGGGTGGTTACAGCACAATACATACCCTTACGACCTGATCTTCAAAACCAGGTGAAGGAACAAGGGAAGCTTGAAAACCGTGCGCAAAAAGGCGGCACGAACTCCTGGCCGATCGATATTTTGGTTCCTGGTGATGTGTACGTGGCAGATGGTTACGGCAAAATCGCCGGCGGAACATTGATTGGCGACAACCTTGGCAATTCAATCTATGCCAAATCGCAACGTGGCGTAATTTTTTACGGTTCCGTGAGAGATCAGGAAGGTCTGGAGGAAATTAAAGGCTTCAACGCATGGATAAAAGGTCAGGACCCTTCATTCATTCATGAAATGATGCTTACTACTATTAATGCCCCGATCAGGATAGGTCGCGCAACGGTGTTGCCAGGCGACGTAGTATTAGCAAAAAAATATGGGACGATTTTTATTCCCGCCCACCTGGTTGAAAATCTCGTGATCACCGCTGAAGTAACTGGTCTCCGTGACCAATTTGGCCATCAACGGCTGCGCGAAAAGAAATACCTGGCCGGTGAGATCGACAGCGAGTGGACCGAGGCCATCAAAAAAGATTTTTTAAACTGGCTTAACAACTATCCGGGTAAACTCCCCATGACAAAAAAGGAACTCGACGATTATTTAAAAGAGCGCAACTATTAAGGCAAAGTGCATCAGTGTTCATCTTTAATTTCTAAATTATGAAAAGCGTACTACAACAGATCATTAAGAAAAATAAAGAACGTGAGAAGGTCGCTGCTGTCGAAAGACAAACGGAGATTGATAATCCGTCAACCGCCGACAATCGGCGCAATTTCTTAAAGAAGACAGCACTGGGTGGAATAAGTTTGACAGCGCTGATGGGTGCTTCATTTGAGGACACCATTGCTCAAACAACTTCTAAGGTACAACGAGCTTCAAGTCCCGCCGATCTAAAAATTACGGACATGCGCTACTGTGTTACCGCCGTGATGGGCGGAACACCCATTATCAGAATTGATACGAACCAGGGCATTTATGGGTTAGGCGAAGTTCGTGATGCAGGAGATCCCAAGTACGCGCTGATGTTGAAGAGCCGTATCCTTGGGGAGAATCCCTGTAATGTTGAAAAGATATTTAAGATGATAAAGCAGTTCGGGGGACAGGCGCGTCAGGCTGGTGGAGTATGTGCAGTTGAAATGGCGCTCTGGGACCTGTGCGGCAAGGCTTACAATGTTCCTGCCTGGCAATTGCTTGGCGGTAGATACAGGGACTCAATACGGTTATACGCCGACACGCCGGAGTCGACAGATCCTGGGGAGCAATTAAAGAAAATAAAGTTCCGCACTGAAACTCAGGGGTACTCGTGGTTAAAAATGGATATATCGATCAATAAACTGCGAGATATCCCGGGAACGGTTGTCAATCCAGAGATCTGGAAGAAAAGCCCGAGCCAGTGGCAGGGAAATTATATGTCTTATGCTAACACCAGGCACCCGTTTACTGGAATCCAAATCACCGAGAAAGGCTTGGAAGAGCTTGCAAAAATTGCCGAGAACGTGCGCAACATGGTCGGATACGAAATTCCCATATCCACAGATCATTATGGACACATCGATCTTAATAATTGCATCCGTCTTGGTAAGACGCTCGAAAAATACAGGTTGGCCTGGTTAGAGGATATGGTGCCTTGGCAGTATACCGAACAACACAAAACAATTACCGATGCTTTGGAAACTCCTACGACGACGGGAGAAGATATTTATTTACTGGAGTATTTTAAACCTCTCATTGACACCCATGCCGTCGATATCATCCATCCCGATCTCGCATCATCGGGAGGACTCCTGGAAACAAAACGCATCGGTGATTATGCCGAAGAGAAGGGTATTGCTATGGCTATGCATCAGGCCGGAACTCCAGTCTCATTTATGGCCAATGTGCATTGCGCAGCAGCAACGCAAAATTTCCTGTCGCTCGAACATCACTCAGTGGACTTGGAATGGTGGGAAGGCTTGGTAAAAACAACTGATGGTAGAAAGTTAATTGACAAAGGGTACGCCCCAGTACCGCTTACTGCACCTGGGCTCGGGATCGAATTGGTCGAAGAGGAGGTTAAAAAACATCTCCATGCTTCAGATAAGACTTTTTTCGCTCCGACAAAAGAATGGGATCAGAAGCGATCTCACGACAGAACGTACAGTTAAGACTTCTATTAAGCTCATTACAAATATTAAATTTTAGCGCAGAGCTCCCTGAGTCGCGTCAAGAGTTAGACGAGCACATGAAAAAAGAACGTGGTAAAAAATATAAGCAGACATTAGAAACAAGCCTATGAAAACACCATCACAAAAACTTCTGGAAAAGTATGGGGCCAAAGATCCTGAACCTACCATCGAGGCTCCACCCGAAAAAGAAAATGGTCGCAGAAACTTCTTGAAGAAATCCGCCCTTGGAGGGATCATGCTCGGTGGATTTATGTACAGCTCCACAGAAGATACGCTGGCGCAGTCGACGTCGAAAGTAAACCGGAATTCTTCACCATCCGATCTTAAGATCACGGATATGAGGTACGCGGTTGTTATGAATGGCCATGCGCGTTGTCCCGTTATCAGAATAGATACTAACCAGGGAATTTCTGGGTTTGGTGAGGTGCGGGACGGTGGTTCCTATCGTTACGCTATGTTCCTGAAAAGCCGCCTCCTTGGATTGAATCCCTGCGCCGTTGAATTGGCATTTCGCAGAATCAAACAATTTGGTTTTCACGGTCGCCAGGCTGGCGGCGTATGTGGCGTTGAAATGGCGCTGTGGGACCTGGCGGGTAAGGCATACAATGTTCCAGCTTATCAGCTTTTGGGAGGAAAATACAGAGATCGCGTTAGATTATATGCTGACACGCCCCAGGGTAATAGCGAAGCGGAATTTGTAGCCAGGATAGATAAACGACTGAATGAGCAGGGATTCACGTTCATGAAGATGGACTTCGGAATCGAGCTTCTCAAGAATGTTAAAGACACGG
>CAMLER010000503.1 GCA_946478915.1 uncultured Chryseolinea sp. | reverse complement strand
TTTTCATATTCATTGCTTTCAAGGTTCAAGATTTTATTCTGCAGTAAGGGTGGGTAGCAGGTCCACCTGATTCTGTGGCAATGGCAGGAAGATCTTGTCTTCTGAGAAATTTCTTCCATCGTAACTAAGCTCCTCGTACCTGGCCAATCTTACCATATCATAGTAGCGCGTACCCCATTCCATCGCCAGCTCAGCATATTTCTCATCCATCACCTGATCGAGTGTTACCCCTGACAATGTTGTCAACCCTGCTCTTGAGCGGACGGCGTTCACTGCCTGATCTGCGGTCATGCCGGTACCAGTTGCACCCTGAACCAGCGCTTCGGCATGCATAAGTAGTATCTCTGCGTAGCGTATGACGATGAAATTTTTATTTGTTCCATAATCAGTCCTTCCTGATGTCAATTGGTCTGAGGGTAAATAATGTTTGCCGCTGGCGAACATTGCCCTGTTATAGTCATTGATCACGTCACCAGATGGAGTAGTGTTAGAAACCCAAGCGGGTAGAGTAGAATAATTCGGATCCTTTTTAATTTCGTTGATTCCTCTGTTGGTGAACAGTACGCTGGTTTGCAGCCTGGTAGTTTCACCACGGTCAAGCATAAACTTTATATACTTCATGCTGGGTTCGTAAAAGCCCCAGCCGCTGCCTGCCCCGTCTACTTTCGGCGTCCAGTTTTCAGGACCGAAAAATGCAAAAAGATAGCTCTTCACATCACCTGAGCCCTGACCGAAATCTGAATACTGAAATTCAAGAATATTCTCATTACTCAACTTACCAGGGACTTTAAAGAGCTGATAGTAGTCCGTTGCAAGCTGTAATTCATTTGAACTGATTATCTGGGAAGTAGCATCTGCGACACCTTGATAATCTTTTAATTCGAGTTCAGCCAACGCTTTTATTGCAAGCGCTGTATAACGGGTTACACCTCCACGGATATCTGTTCTTTTATTCGGATGCATATTCAACAGCATAGGTATCGCTTCATCCATTTGAGCCGTGATGTATTCCATCACCTGATCTTTTGTAGATGGCTCTGTTACCAATAATTCGGTGGGATCTGAAGTCTGAGGAATCAGGACATCACCCCAAACCCGTGTGAGACTGAAAAGAAGATACGCGCGAAGAGTCTTCGCTTCGGCAATATATTGATCCGCTACGGCGGGGTTGCTTGCAAATTCGCGGAACTGCGTTATCTGCTCAATGGCGGAAGTAGAAACTAAAATGTCCCGGTAGAGGTTTTGCCACAGTGAGTTGTACATCCAATAATCCTTGTTGTAATTGTACTTATCTGTTTCGGCAAAATCCTGCTGGTCACCAAGCCCACCGGCATTGACATCATCGCCCCTCACTGCGATCAGCGGAAAATCTTCCCAACCGCGGTCCTGGAATTCCGCGTAGGCTCCGATAAGCGGATTGATCATATTCGCCGTATTTGTGTAGTCGGTATCGTCGGTATAATTGGTATTCTCGGGATCTTCATCCAGCAATTCATGGCAGGAAACAACGCTTAGCATAGCCGTTGTAAAAGCAACTCCCCTTACGAAATTATATATGAGTTTCATAGTGATCATCATTAGAATTAAAACTTAACATTCAGACCAACCGTGTATACAGCCGGAATCGGATACGTCTGCGTATCGACACCATTTGCCACTTCTGGATTAAATCCGTTATAGCGGAACAGCGTTAGTGGACGCTCGGCTGTCAGCGATATCCGTGCATCAGGCATCTCAGCACCGAACAACGACTTACCACGAATATTATAAGCAAGGTTTACGTTTTGTATGCGAAAGAATGAACCATCTTCAACAAAGTAATCGCTCATCTTTTGATTCCATCCTTTGCGCAGGCCTGCTGACGATGGGTATTCGTTGGAAGTTCCCTCACCATGCCAGCGGTTCTTTGCAAGATCTGCATCCATGTTTCCGTCAGGCGTCCAGATGATCTCGCCGCGTTTGCGGTTAAGGATCTTGTTGCCGGTTTGTCCCATCAGGTTTACGGAAAGGTCAAAGTTCTTGTAGCTTGCAGCCAGGTTCACGCCGTAGGTGAACGAAGGTAGGTACGAGCCCAATACTACACGATCGTCGTCATTAATAACGCCATCAGCATTGGTGTCCTTATAGATGAAATCGCCTGGAACGATGCTGTTTGGTGAAGCAGCGTTCATAGCTGTAGCAATTGGATCCGCTTCAATTTGACTTGTATTCTGATACACACCCGCCACTTCATATCCGAAGAACGCAAGTAAAGGTTCTCCTACAATACTCCGCTGGCGAAACTCTGCCATACCGCCATCAATGTACTTCTGTCCGTATAATTCACGGGCTTCGTTTTTGAGCGTCGCCATATTCGCGCCGATGCTATAGGTAAGACCATTGGCAAGACCCTCTGACCAGTTCAAAGCCAACTCGAAACCGGAATTACGAATGACGCCGCTCGATCTGAGGAAAGTATCGCCAGTGAGTGAACGCAATGAGATCGCTGCATCTTTCGAGTCGCGCGAATAATAATCGGCATCGATCGAGAATCGTTCGTTGAACAGCCTCGCCGTTAGACCCACATTCCACTCTTCAGTAAGCTCCCATGATAGGTAGGAAAAAGTATTTGATGATACCCATCCCGTTACGAGCTGATCATCGATTGCGGTAGTGGGAAGTGTAAGAGTATTTGCTCCAGAACTGCCTTCGATCTTATCATTACCAAGTTTTCCCCAGCCTCCACGCAGTTTCAGGAAGTCGATAGCGACATCTTCCATGAAGGCTTCTTCAGAAATGACCCAGCCTGCGCCGATTGAGGGGAAGTATCCCCATTTTTCCTGGTACTTAGAGCTTCCGTCGGCCCGCATGGTTCCATAAAGAAGATAACGGTCGTCGTAGTTATAGGATAACCGACCAAAATAGGAAATTCCATATAGCCGATGAGCATCATCTTTGACGTCTTCTGTCTTTATAGTATTTGCCTGATCGATATACCACGCCTTTTCCTGATGCGGAGATGCCAGATCCTCGCCTCTCATCGAAAGCATATCCCATGCTTCGTCTCTGAATGACGTTCCTGCCATCACGGTCACAAAGTGATCACCAAAATTGGCATCGTACGTGAGGTAATTGTCCCAAATCTGATTGTAATAATTGTCGGAACGTTTTACGATTGCAGAAATGGCATTCTGCGCTCCGTTGGTAAGAAAGTAGGGAAGGTCGACATTGCGTTGGTTCTGGAAGGTAGAACCCAGATTGTAGGTACTCTGAAACGATAATTTATCCTGGATCAAATCGACTTTAACGTAAAAGTTGGCCAGCAACTTTCTGATTTTTTGTTGGTTCCTGTTAAAATCCATTACGGTAAAAGGATTTTTTCCGTCCCGATACCCGAGTGTTTGAGCGCTGGCATATCTGGTGGGCCAGGCAGCCGTGTTCGCTTCGTCGTATACAGGCATTACCGGAACAGCAAAATACGCTACTTTCCAGGCTTCGCCGTTCTGCGCTACAACGTCCTGACCATACGTAGTTGCATTACTAAGATTAAAGTTACCTCCGATTTTCAGCCATTCAGTTGCCTGATAGTCGAGGCGTGAGCGAAGCGAGAACCGCTCAAAACTATTTTCAGTATCGAGGATACCTTCCTGGTCGAAGTAGCTCCCGCCAATTGAATATGTTGTGTTCTCTCCGCCACCGGTAACACTCAGGCTATGATTTTGAATTGGGGCAGGGCGGATGATCTCTTTGTACCAATCCGTATTAACATCGGGAACATTGGGGTTGACCCGGCTGCGTCCATAACGTTGCATTGCGTTTTGAATAAATCCGGCATCAGCCGCTGATCCGGATTCCAAAGCCATGTTTGTAAATTGCTCTGCATTCGCCATCTGCAATACGTTCTGGGCAATCTGAACACCGTAGTATCCGTCGTAGACAATTTCAGCCTTTTGATTGATCTTCCCAGTCTTTGTTTCTATCAGTACTACACCATTCGCCGCGCGTACGCCATAAATCGCAGCAGCAGACGCATCCTTCAATACAGAAACTGTTTCAATATCAGCGGGATTAAGAAAGTCGATGTTGTCAAAAAACATCCCGTCAACAACGTAAAGCGGACCCTCCGTATTCAATGGCACACCGTCAACATCCGTTCGCGGGTAAGACCCGACACCACGAACCCTAATCGTTGGTGAGGCTCCAGGTGCGCCACTGCTAACAACCTGAAGTCCGGGAACCTTTCCCTGCAAGGCCTGCATAGCCTGACCGGTCGGTGTCTTCACGATG
>CAMLER010000502.1 GCA_946478915.1 uncultured Chryseolinea sp. | reverse complement strand
TCAATTTCCTTGTTAATAACAGAATTCAATTCAGAATGCAGCGAGATTAATTTTGTCCTTCGGATTCATAATGTAGGTAACGAAGGAATTATCCTTCGCCAGTTCTACAACACGAAAGCCCCTGTAAGTTGTTCCCCAGCTTCCACCAAAGTGAGAATCAAACATAAAGGGGATTTCATCATGCATTTTCACTTCATCATGGTCGTGTTCGTGTCCATGAAATATAGCCCTGATGTTTTTGTATTGCCGTAGCAATTGAAAGAATGCAGGTGTATCGATAGCGTGTCTGCTCCACTTAGCCTGAGGGATATGAAGAAAAATAAAAATATTTTCCTTATCCCTGTTTGCGTCAAGCTTTGTCTTCATCCAGGTTAAATCCGGACTGAGATATTCGCCCTCTTCGTTTGACGTTGTTGCCAGTAATAGTGTATTCTTCTTTAACGAGACTTCATGATTAACCGGCATTCCCCAGATTTCATTCCAGTACGCGTCACTGACCTTGTCATGATTTCCCTTCGTAACATAATATTTAACGGGAAGCCGATCGAGATGAGTTTTGGCAGAAGTCAGCAAGGTTTTCTCATCGTGAATAATGTCGCCGTTAATGACACAAAAATTCAGTTTGTTCTGGGCATGAAATGAAGAGACATTTTCGACCATGGCCTGAAAGTAATTATCAAAGTCAGTACCCTTTTCACCGTAGTGTCCGTCGGAAGCCACCACGAAACGTAGAACAGCCTTCTTTTTTAGATCTGCAGCTTGCGACGGCGTAAGTCTAATGACATTTCCTCCGAGAAGCACGAGCGATGCAGACGATACTCTTGCAATGAAGTCTCTCCTATTCATGATGTCGTTTTCAGGTGACTAAATTTAACCTTAAACCTGTTACACGCGCGAAACCTCGGGAAAAATTTACCTGATCTTTTCGAGTTCCTGTTTTACCATTTTGATAGTGTCTGTGGGGTCAGGATCGATCCCATTTTCTTTGGCCAGGAAATATGATATCCAGTCGGTGAGATGGATGAGATAATAATATTGCTCCAGAAGTGAGGCTCCTTCGCCGATGATATCGATAATCGGGTTAGATTTTTTTTCAAAAAGTTCGCGGCAAATTTCCATTCGACGCTCTACTCTCTCATGATCATGATCTGAATACAGATAGATAGGTTGCAGCAACGGCATCAACTGTTCCGGAAAATTCCATCCTGCTAACTCATTGTGATTCATTTCAGGAAAAGTGTTGATATGCGCCATATGTTTTGCATTTTCATTCAGCTGTTGCTGAAAACGCAAAGCCATGGCGTGCAGTCGGTTGTCACAATAGATCACAGGAAGTTTGCCCTTAAGTTTGCGCGCGATCAATTCAGCTTCGGACTGAATACCTTTTTCTCCACTATCTAGAAATTCGATTGCGTTTTCCGTTTCCTTTATGAAAGCCGCACCGATAAGGTTGGTGTGATATAGTATGTAAAAAAGCGCATTGATGTTGTAAGGCAACAGCGATCGCGGCGACTCAGCCAACGATGGAAGCTGGATATAAAACAAGTTATATTCTTTGCAAATGTCCAGGAGCTTGCCTCCAGATGCCACAGCAATTACCTGCGCGCGTTTCAACAATGCTTTTTGAAGTGCCGCCACCGTTTCCTCGGTTGTGCCGGTGTAAGAACAGGCAATGAAAAGGGTATGTGGACTTACAAACTGCGGTATATTATAGCTCTTGCACACCGTTACCGGAATCGGAATCCGCCCGAACGTCAATGACTCGACAAGATTGGCGCTGATACCAGAAGCACCCATGCCTGCAATCACAACATTCCTGATATCACTACCCGGTCTGTCAAGGTCGAGAAATCTTCCGATCTTCAATGCTTCTGCAAGCTGGCGGGTAAAACCTTCGATCGATTTTTTGGTTGACGACATAATTGTAAATTGGAATTCAAAGGTAGAACATAATTGTGAGCGATAAAATTGAAATAGGCCGTGAAGGCGAAAATCTGGCTGCCGAATTCCTGAAACAACAAGGCTGGGAAATTGTCTCAAGAAATTTCCGATATGGAAAAGCTGAAATTGATCTGATCATTAAACGTGATGACTGGACAATCTTTGTAGAAGTAAAAACTCGTTCATCATCTGCTTATGGAGAACCAGAAGAATTCGTTGATGAATTTAAAGCAAGAAGAATTTTTGACGCTGCTGAGGAATATATTTTTTCGACGAATTGGCTGGGGCATGTTCGCTTTGATGTAGTTTCAATAAAGCTTGGCAACCCACCGGAAATTGTTCATTTCGAAGACGCGATAAATTAGCTGTCAGCTGACAGCTTTCAGACAACAGCTTGTACGTGTGCCTTGACTGTTATGCGCTTTTTGATTGGCAAAAAGCGGAACGCAGAAGGCATAACGCTAGGGTGGGTCTCTAATGATAATAACGCTAGAATAGCCCATTCGGCTGACAGATTATCGAACCCTCCAGAAACAGCAAAGAAATTGAAGCGATCTTCAAAGCCCGACGCTTTCTGCCCGAGCCGACCTGACCCGATAACCATCGGGTACCTTATTACCCGATTACCACCCGATTACCTTTTACCTTTTACCCTTTTAATGCGCTTCCAACCAATTCGCACCCACGCCAACTTCCACCTCCATCGGTACTTCAAGGCAAACAGCATACTTCATTAGATTCACTACCTGTTCCTTAACAATATCAACCTCATCCTTATGGACATCGAAAACCAATTCATCGTGCACTTGCATGGTCATTCTTGAACGAAGTTTTTCCTTAGTAAGCCAACGGTGGATATTAACCATTGCGATTTTGATAATGTCAGCTGCGCTCCCTTGTATAGGAGCATTGATGGCGTTGCGTTCTGCAAATCCACGCGTTGTCACATTTCTTGAATTAATGTCTCGCAAGTATCTTCTTCTCCCCAGCAGGGTCTCAACAAATTCTTTTTCACGTGCATTGTTTATCGAGTCGTCCATATAACGCTTGATCGCTGCGAACTCCGTAAAATAGGATTGTATGATTTCCTGCGCTTCCGACCTGGAGATACCGAGGTTTTGCGCCAGTCCAAATGCCGTACTCCCGTAAAGTATACCAAAGTTTACTTCCTTCGCTTTCCTGCGCATATCGGGAGTAACGCTTGCCAGATCTACGTTAAAAACTTTGGCAGCTGTTGTAGTGTGTATGTCGCGCTTGTTCCGAAATGCCTCGATCATGGTTATATCCTTTGCGAACGATGCGGCTATACGCAATTCGATCTGGGAGTAATCTGCAGACATAAAAAGATAATCGTCGTTTCGCGCGATAAAAGCTTTTCGAATAGCCCTTCCCTTTTCGGTTCGAATAGGGATATTTTGCAAGTTAGGATTGTTCGAACTCAACCGACCTGTCACAGCCCACGCTTGACGGTAATCGGTGTGAACCCGGCCGTCGGTCTTACTGATCATCTTCGGAAGTGCATCAACATAAGTTGACCTGAGTTTTTCATACTCCCGATAATCGAGAATCTTCTTTGCGATAGCATGCTTTGATGCTAATGCAACCAGGACATCTTCCCCGGTTGCATATTGACCCGACTTGGTCTTCTTCGGCTTTTCAGCAAGTTTCATCTTATCAAAGATCACATCTCCCAATTGTTTCGGAGAACCAATATTGAATTCTGTTCCGGCCATTTCATAGATCTCGCGCTGTACGCGTTCACTTTCCAATCGCAGATCATCCGACATTTTCGAAAGTGCCGCTGTATCTATTTTGACACCTTCAAATTCCATAGATGCCAGCACCTCGCTCAAGGGCATTTCAGTCTCCATCATTAGCTTTACATGCCTCCGTTGCTCGAGCTCAAAGTGTAATTTACTTCTTAGCCTCACAAGATATTCAGCTCTTTCGCACAAACGGTCTTTTATATTGGCAGTCTGCGGAAGCAATTCATAATTCAGGTACTGCGAACACAAGATTGCAAGATCGTGGGCTGCTTCTGGTTCAATAAGATAATGAGCAATCATAACATCAAACAACTGTCCGAAAACCGTTATGTTGTTTTTTTTCAAAGCAAGCAGTGTAGCCTTGAGGTTGTGCCCAATTTTCAAGATCTTATTGTCGGTGAGAACGGGCAGCAGTTCCTTAAGCATTTCAGAAGCCTTTTCTGGCGAGCCTAATGAAATGAAAAATGCTTCGTCTTCGCGGTACGATAATGACAGAGCCGCCAGCTGAAAATCAAAATTTCCTTCGTTGTCCGTAGCCGAATCGATAGCGAGGTAACGTTGGTCTTTCAGCCTG
>CAMLER010000501.1 GCA_946478915.1 uncultured Chryseolinea sp. | reverse complement strand
CAAAGCACCCAATTCTCTGTGACCCCTCTGTGTCTCTGCGCCTCTGTGGTGAAAACCAAAATTTTTAGAAGTAGTGTTTCCGAGGTAGGCTATGATCTGGAGAGAATACAATAACCACAGAGGCTCCGAGGCACAAAGAAAGCACAAAGCACCCAATTCTCTGTGACCCCTCTGTGTCTCTGCGCCTCTGTGGTGAAAATCAAAAAATTTTTAGAAGTAAACGGCCCCAGTTCCATTAACTTTGCCAAATGAACAGGCGAACTTGTATCCATTCGTTATCCGCCTTAGGTTTACTTCCGTTGACTTCAGGCTTTGCAGATAATGACCAATCCATTCGCAAGAGAACCATCCCATCATCAAACGAAAAACTGCCGGTGGTCGGATTGGGAACATGGCAAACATTTGATGCGGGCACCAACCAGGAAGAGCGAGCGCCTCTGAAAGAAGTGCTGAAAAATCTGATTGGCAAAGGTGGTACCGTGGTTGACAGTTCACCGATGTATGGAAGTTCCGAGCAGGTAGTAGGCGAACTATCTACCGAGTTAGGTCTTAATCAAAAGCTATTCATTGCCACTAAAGTCTGGACAACCGGCGAAAGCGCAGGCATCCAGCAAATGAATAAGTCGATGGCATTGTTAAAGCGAGATAAGATCGACCTAATGCAAATACATAATCTTGTTGATTGGCAAACCCACATCAAGACCTTGCGCAACTGGAAAGATCAGGGAAAGATCCGCTATCTGGGCATTACCCATTATACAGAAAGCGCTTTTTCTTCAATTGAACAGATTCTGAAAACCACCCAGGTCGATTTCCTGCAGATAAATTATTCGATGCTAAGCCGTAAGGCTGAAGAGAGATTGTTTCCACTTGCTCTGGAAAAAAAAGTCGCCGTAATTATCAACCAACCATTTGATTCTGGCGAATTATTCAGCCGGACTAAAGGCAAAACGCTTCCGGCGTGGGCATCAGAATTCGATTGCAAAACCTGGGGGCAGTTCTTTCTTAAATTCATTTTGGCTCAGGAGGCAGTAACCTGTGTTATTCCCGGCACCTCAAAACCGCACCACATGCTCGATAATTTGGGTGCAGCATTTGGCAGGCTGCCAACAGCCAGTCATCTACGCCAGATGACAGGTGTGATTTAAGACTTGATGGGGCTGTAATATTGCCCTGTATTATCAGTGACCCGTCAAAAGCTGGCTCCTCACCAAAAATGTTACTGATCCAAACCTTTTTACATATGAAAGTCGGAATCGTAGCGTTTATCTGGCTGAGATCAAGGGTATGCCCTAAGACCTGACTGGCAAATTTTTGGTATGGCAAAATACAACCGTACTTGTTCTTTCTTGTTAAATATTTAATTTTAGAAAATGTACACGCATAGCCTATGAATAGAATTTACTAAAAGCTATCCTATTCATTTTCTTTATTCATTCAGTGTTTCCGGGCTTTGAGCCACCTGGATTGGCTGTTAATAAGAGCAAAAGTGGACTGTAATGTACGGTGGAGAGATGGGGTTAACCCAAAAAGATGGTTATTAGCTCAACATAGCTACGATGAAGAAATTATTACTCTCGGGGATAGTCCTTTATTTTGGAAGTCTGCTGCATATCTCGGCCCAGGATCTTAGAGTTTCTGGAAAGGTCGTTTCCGCCAAGGACGGTTCGGAACTGCCCGGGGTAAACATACAAATCAAAGGAACCGGTCTGGGCACGATCACTACCGTTACCGGTAATTATGAGCTGATGGCGCGCAGTCCATCTGATACACTCCTCTTTTCTTTTATTGGGTTTGTGTCACAAGAAGTAGTTGTAGGACAACGAACTACCATAAACATCCGCCTGGAAACCGATGCCACTGAGTTAGAGGAAGTGGTGATTACGGGCTTCCAGGAAGTCGAAAAAAAGCTTTTCACCGGTTCATCCGTCAACCTTAAAATGTCTGACCTCCGAATTACAGGCATGTCAGATGCAAGCCGGATGCTGGAGGGGCGAGTGGCAGGTGTAACGGTTGACAACGTGACGGGTACCTTCGGAGCTAACCCTAAGATCCGCATACGTGGAAATACCTCTATCAATGGCGACACACAACCTTTGATGGTGGTCGATGGCGTTATTCTGGAAGACCTCAACAATGTTAGTGCCGACGATATAGTTACCGGAAACGCAAATACCCTTACCACTTCTTCTATTGCCGGTATCAATCCAGACGATATTCAATCCTACCAGGTTCTTAAAGACGCATCGGCTACCGCGCTCTACGGTACTCGAGCCAAGAATGGTGTTATTGTTATCACAACAAAGAAAGGCCGCAGCGGTCAAACCAGGGTTAGTTATTCAGGCAACTTTTCATTTCACCTTCGCCCCTCCTACTCCCAATTTGACATTATGAATTCTGTCGATGAAATGTCCGTGTACCGCGAGTTATACGAAAAAGGGCTTGTTGATATCACAACATCGGTCAAAGCCCAGAACTATGGCGCCTTGGGAAAGATGTTCACACAGATTTCAGACCATGAACTTGACTGGGGTCCGAACGGCTCGCTGAATGAAGAGTTTCTAAACAAGTACGAAACGGCCAACACAGATTGGTTCGACGTGCTTTTTAATGACTTGTCCCTGCAGCAGCAACATTCTGTAAGTTTCACATCCGGCACTGAAAAACACAATAGTTATTACTCCTTAAGCTTCCTCAATGATAACGGGCAAACAATTGCCGATAACGTTAAACGCTATGCTGCAACCGCGAGAAACAGTTTTCTCTTTACTCCGGACTTTTCGCTTGACCTGAAGCTTACAGCCAACTACCGCGATCAACAAGTGCCTGGTACACAAAACCGCGACTTTGATCCAATCACGGGAAGATATCGAAGAGATTTCGATATCAATCCCCTGAGCTATGCGCTGAACACGAGTCGGGCCCTTCGCCCTTACGACGATCGCGGGAACCTGGAATTCTTCCGTCGTAACTTCGCTCCGTTTAATATTCTGCAGGAACTTGAATTGAATTATATCAATATTGATGTAGGGGATATCTCAACACAGGCAGACTTGACTTACGATATATTGGATAACCTTTCCATCAGAAGTACAGTTCAAGGCCGATACGCAACTACCAAGCGTGAGCACGTCATTCATGAAAGGTCAAACCAGGCGGAGGCATACAGAGCGGATGATACTCAGTTTATTCAGGATGCCAATACATTGCTGTACAAAGATCCGAACGATCCGACAGCCCTCCCAAAAGTCGTTTTGCCTGAAGGAGGGTTTAATAATGTGGACGAGGATGAACTTAAATATTTTTATGTCCGTAACAGCATTGATTGGGCTCACACTATTAATGGGATTCATAATATCACCGTGTTGGCCGGACAAGAAATTAAATACACCGACAGGTTCAGCCGACGTGCAGATGGCATTGGTGTAGTATATGAGAACGGAGGCGTTGTGCGCACCGATCCGTTGATGATCGACTTCCTCAATCGCCAAGGCATAAATATCTATGAGATTGCGACTGACCGCGAACGTTTTGCTGGATTTTTTCTAAACGGCGCATATTCCTTCAGGGAAAAATATGTGTTTAACGGAACGATTCGTTATGATGGCTCGAATCGTCTTGGGAAAAGTAAGGCCGCACGTTACCTGCCCACCTGGAATGTGAGTGGCGCCTGGAACCTTGACCGTGAAACATTTCTTGATATAAGCTGGTTGAACGTTTTGAAATTACGTGCCACGTATGGCCTATCCGCTAATCTGGGACCAAACACCAGCGCCTTGCTGAATCTTCGTTCCGATGTTACCCTTAGGCCAACCGATATCGAATCATACCTTTATATTCAGGATCTTGAAAATTCGGATCTTACCTGGGAAAAGTTAAAAGAATTTAATGTTGGAGTCGATTACGGCATCTTCGATAACCGAATTTCCGGAACATTCGACTTTTATGTCAGAAATTCATATGATCTGATCGGATTGTGTCAGACAAGCGGTGTTGGTGGCAACGCCTTCAAGTTCGGAAACTACGCCGATATGAAATCCGAAGGCTTCGAGTTTGCAATCAATACTATTAACCTCAGGCGAAAGGATTTTGAATGGTTGACCAGTTTCAATATTGGGTATTCGCGGGACCGCATTACAAGACTTGAATTCAACCCAAGGTTGGGGGATGCTATTGTGCAGGGCGGCGCTGCAGTATTGGGTGGGCCAAGACGAGGACTCTTTTCGACCAAATTTTCTGGACTGGATTAAAGTGGAATACCAACTTATTACTACCGCAGCGG
>CAMLER010000500.1 GCA_946478915.1 uncultured Chryseolinea sp. | reverse complement strand
ACACCATCACCGCCACTCCTTCTGAATATTCTCCAATGTAAAAAGCTCCTAACGTAGCGACACTCATTAAAACGAACTCATTGAAAACATCGGCACGCTTCAGCTTACGGAAAGCCATCCTCAACACATTCCAACCCGCAAGCAAGTACGCAATTGCATTCACCACTAATCCAAATAGATCTGGTAACTTGTAATCAAATCCATATTCCAGTATCAATAACACTGCGAGGATTAATAGAGAGAGAAGCAAATTCCAATGCTCCAGCCATGTGGGTTTCTCCTTGGCCGCTATTCCACAGTGATCATGATCGTGACCATCATTGGCATCGTCTGAATGGTTATGACCATCCCCTTGGCTATGGCTTTTTATCAGAGCATTTTCCTCTAGCGCATCTTTTGCTTTTTCAGTACTTGTATTTTTATTCTGATTTTCCATAACATTGTTAATGAAAGATGAATGATATGATCCCGGTCAAAACCAAAGTGATTCCTGTGATGACGCCCGCATTGTGCTCCAAAGTATGCCAGTTGATTTTCAACAAGCCTTGATAAGTCAACCTTACCCAAATAACCATACCAATGACTGTTACCGTTGTGTACAGTAGCGCCAGCAAAAAAACTTGTGTCCATCCATGTGCGCCCGCCATCAGGAAGTAGGCTTCGATCTCAAAGCATGGAGAGAAGAACATAGCGACTACAAGTGTGAAAATTACTCTGTTCTTCGACACGGTTTCACGTTCGCCATGCACGTGAAAGTGTTTGTGGCGATGATGCTGGTAGATATAAAAAATACCAAGGAAGATAAGTATCGCCGGGGCGATAAAGTGAGTGAACGCCTCAATGTTCTCCGAAAGTTTTACACCGAAAAGACCTATGATTAATCCGATCAGCACCGTGCTTATGGCATGGGATAAACCAGCGATAAATGTGACGGAGGTAGTTTGGTTTAAAGTCCAATTCTCTTTTTTGCTAATCGCCAAAACAGGTAGCCAATGGTTTGGAATAAGTGCATGCAATACACTTAGGACCAAACTGCCGGCGATTATCGAAAACGAATCAGTGCTTAACATAGGGTCTCATCGCCGATTTTATGTCTTCCGGAATTTCCATTGGCTCCAATGGTGGAACATTTGCGCCTCCAGTGTTGCCGACAGGAATTTTACCAACAAACGACTTAATACCTCCAACCAGCAGCCTGGGAATTTGACCGATGATTTCTTTCGGGCTCTTTATCCTGAGCCCAAACTTTAGCATTTCCCAATGGACATAAGTGTGCTCAACAGCCCATGGTTGGCCCAATATATGTGCTCTTTCCAGATGTCTCCACGCCAATTGCAGATTACCTTCCGCTTCGCGCATGGCAGAGCTCTTTAACTCTCGTTCATATACACCTCGTAAGCCTTGCGGCATTTTCCAATAAATTTTCATGCATCAAGTGTTAATGTGCGTGGCCCCCTTCCTCTTCACTATTTTTTAATTTGGACAACAATGAATATGCGCCCTTCAC
Organism: uncultured Chryseolinea sp.; assembly: GCA_946478915.1. The sequence goes on along the minus strand of CAMLER010000500.1, from coordinate 2,792 downwards.
TACAACCTCGGTATCATCTTCAAGGGTTTCAGGTAAGGTTATTTGTGTATAACCGAGTTCGCTATTACCTGTTTCAATTTCTTGCATTTTGAACTGCATTCCACCGTCAGCTTTTTCCTCATTGGTTTCGTTTTTCGGTTTTTGGTCGTGATTAGCGTCAGCATGTCCTGCTTCTTCTAAAACTACAAACATGTATTTCTTTCCCTGATAGTCTATAACTGCCTCGTTTGGAATCGCAGGAACGAGCGCTCCGCCGGTCTCTACCACTGCCATTAAATACATTCCCGGAAGCAATTCCTTGTCTTCCTCATCTATATGACAATGGATTCGGATCGTTCGGTCTTCGCTGATCTCGCGTCCGATAAGATAAACAGTAGCCAATCTTTCTTTTGTCTCGTTTGCCAATGTAAATCTCACCTTCTGGCCAATTTTTAACTTGGGAACATCTTTTTCAAAAATGATCAGTTCCGCATGCAGATGTTCGGTGTCTACAATCTCAAAGAGCACGTCGGTCGGGTTTACGAACTTTCCAATGTTAACATTTACCTCGGTCACATATCCATCGATTTTTGAGAAAAGGTTGATGGTACTTCCCAAATCTCCTTTCTCAACTGTCGGCACATTTATGTTCAAAACATTAAGCTTTTCTTTTAACCCATTGTATTTGGCTTGCCAAGTTTGATAATTTGATTTCGACTGTTGCAATACTTTTTGGGAGTTAACATTTTCTTTAGCCAGCTCTTGTTGCCGTTGATAATCTGCGGAGGCAAAATCAAATTGACTTTTTGCCTCCAGGTAGTCCTGTTGTATTTGTATGAAGTCGAGATTCTCGATTGTAGCAATTCGTTGTCCCTTTTTGACACGCGAACCTTGCAATAGTTCTGTACTTTTTAAGAATCCTCCCATTGGCGCTGAAACGCTAACGAGCTGTTGGGGCGGAACATCCAGTATGCCATTCACCTTAATGGTCCCGCTTATCTGCTTTTGCTCAACGTTTCCCAACGCTATGCCAGCTGTCTTCGACTGCGCGGACGTAAGTTCAACGGAAGTTTCATCATCTTCGTGATGCTCCTCCGAAACTTCTGATTTTGGCTCGTCATTTTTGCATGACGCAATTAAAAGAGTCATCAAAATGAAAAGTATATTGACAAATTTTAATAGTGCTTTCATAGGTTACTTATTACCTGATAAATATTCTAAATAGAGAATGCTTTGGTTATAGTCATTAAGCGTTTGCAGATACGAATTTTTAATTGCAATTGCGTTTCGTAATCCCATTAAAAATTCAGCATACCCAATCTCACCTTCCCTGAAGCCTGTTTGCGCTTGCTTCATAATCAGGTTTGCATTTGGCAGCGCTAGTGACTGATAATATTCAAGACTGCTCTTGTTGTTCTCGAAGCGTTGTAAAGCTTGGCTAAATTCGTTCTGAAGAGACAGTTCAAATTGTTCAAAACGATTCTGCTCAGCACGGCTCCTGTACTCCGCCGCTTTAATTCTGCCATTGTGAGGGCCGAACCAAAGCGGTAAGGATACACCCATCTGGATACCGGTAAAGCGATCGCCGTTGGTAGTAAGTGATCCATCTTCATTCGGTGCTCCTATCAATGTCTGCGAAAAAAACCCGACAAGAAGTTCTGGTGCGGCCTTCGCAGCTTCGTTCTTCTTATCCCTGCGTGTGACTTCGATTTGTTGTCTTGCATATGCCAGGCTTGGATTGGATGCCAAGGCAGCGCTATCAGCAATATTTGAAAGTGTAATTGGCTCTAAATTGGTAATCGAAACCTCGGGCAAATAGTCAGTATTGATCAACGTCTTTAGCTGATTTTGCCATTTGTTAATCTCGCTGTCAACTCTTCGAAGTTCATTTTTTACCTCGTTCTTTTGAGATTCAGCTGTAGCTTGTTCGAGGAGATTTGATTCTCCAGTCTTATACCGGAGCGAAGCAGATTTTAGAAATCCTTCAAAGATGGAATCCTGACTTTGAAGCAGCCTCTTCCTCTCACTCGTAAACGCTACCTCATAGTAGACACGCTTTACCCGGTATACAACTTCGTTCTGCGTCATAGACTTTTGCAGTTCACTAGAAGCTAACAATGCACGATTAAGTTTTCCCTGACTTCCAAATGCTGTCATTGGTATTGACTGAAGCACTGTAAAGTTGTTGTCATTGACGTAGCTGTTGTACTGCCCATATAACAAATTGACATCAGTCTTCGGCAGATTAACGGCTGTCTTCTTAAGTTGTCGTTGCGCTTCTACATCAAACGAGGCAGCGCTTATTTCTTTGTTGTTCTTTATCGCTAGATCGATTGCCTTATCGAGGGTCAGTTTCTCCTGAGCAAAGGTTTGAACGCAGCTAGCGATTAATATCATTAGCATCAATAGTCTCATAATGTTGATGGTTTATTTTTTCTTGAACCTATCTTTTCAACGTAGTAGTATAAACAGGGCAGTACAACGAGAGTGAGAATAGTTGAAGTGACAAGGCCTCCTATTACGACTGTTGCTAAAGGCTTTTGAACTTCGGCCCCTGCACTGGTTGCGAGCGCCATTGGCAAAAAGCCAAGTGACGCAACAGCGGCAGTCATTAACACGGGTCGTAATCTTACGTGAGTCCCTTTTAAAATGATCTCCTTAATATCTGTCATCCCGTCGTTTTTTAATCTGTTGAATTCAGCAATCAAGACTATCCCATTGAGCACAGCAACTCCGAACAATGCGATGAAACCAACACCCGCGGAAATACTGAAGGGCATACCTCGCAGCAGTAATGCAAAGAAGCCACCAAA
>CAMLER010000499.1 GCA_946478915.1 uncultured Chryseolinea sp. | reverse complement strand
GGATGGAGTCGTAACGAATGGCTCTTCTTATGTGGACGAAAGTATGATCTCCGGTGAGCCTGTACCTGTTGAAAAGTCAAACGGTGAAAAAGTGTTCGCTGGGACGGTCAATCAAAAAGGAAGCTTTCAGCTTGAAGCCCAGAAAGTTGGTGGCGATACCATTCTGGCGCAGATCATAAAAATGGTTCAACAAGCACAGGGAAGCAAAGCTCCTGTACAACGCCTCGTGGATAAAATCGCTGGGATATTTGTGCCCATAGTCATTGGTATCGCAATCCTCACTTTTTTAACCTGGATGTTAATTGGTGGTGACAATGCATTTACACATGCATTACTTAATTCAGTGACCGTTTTAGTCATCGCATGTCCATGTGCGCTTGGATTAGCAACTCCTACCGCCATCATGGTTGGTGTGGGTAAAGGCGCGGAAAATAACATTCTTATTAAAGACGCAGAAAGCCTTGAACTTGCTCACAGAGTTAACGCAGTGATCCTCGATAAGACTGGAACTATAACTGAAGGAAAACCGATAGTGACGGACTTCGTGTGGGCAACGAATGAAAGCTTCACGAAAGAAAAGCAAATCTTGTACACGATGGAATCACAATCAGAACATCCGTTGGCTGAAGCTGTCGTAAACAACTTGAAATCCGATTCAATGAACTCAATTTCCGTAGATGCTTTTGAAAGTATTACTGCTCGTGGCGTAAAGGGAAGGGTTGATTCAAAAACATATTTCGTTGGGAACAGAAAACTTGTTGACGAAAACAAGGTGGCGGTTTCAAGTCGCCTCGCTGATCTCGCATCAAAACTACAATCAGAAGCGAAGACAGTGGTCTATTTTTCCGACAGCCAAAATGTAATCGCGGTAATTGCAATTGCTGACAAGATAAAGGCTACTTCAAGAGCCGCGATCGAATCGCTGCAAAATAAAGGCATCGATGTCTACATGCTGACGGGTGACAACGAACAAACTGCAAGGGCTGTCGCAAATCAAGTTGGCCTAAAACATTACAAAGCAGAGGTGCTTCCATCTGATAAGGCCGAGTTCGTTAAAGAACTGCAGGCGAAAGGCAAAATCGTTGCAATGGTAGGCGATGGAATAAATGACTCTCATGCTTTAGCGCAAGCTGACGTGAGCATAGCGATGGGTAAAGGTTCCGACATTGCGATGGATGTTGCCAAGATGACGCTTATAACTTCGGATCTTCAATCCATTCCAAAGGCACTGAATCTTTCCAGCAAGACAGTAATGGGAATTAAACAAAACCTTTTCTGGGCCTTCATCTACAACGTCATTGGAATTCCTTTGGCAGCTGGAGTCCTGTATCCGGTCAATGGATTCCTTCTTGATCCAATGATCGCAGGTGCAGCGATGGCATTGAGCTCAGTGAGCGTAGTAGGAAACAGTCTAAGGTTAAAGGCCGCAAAGATCTAAGTCATAATGAAAACACTTGTTACCTTAACGTTAATCGTTGCTCTAACATTTCTTTTAATGAACTACACAAAATCTTCACCCGCTCAACATGAATCACGTACGATTACGCGCATTTGGCGTGGTTGGACAAGCAAAGAGAATGCTGATAAGTTTCAAAAAACATTAGCAGACGAGGCTATTCCCAGCATAGAAAGCAACAAACCAAAAGGATGTCTTGGGATTCAAGTTTTAAGAAGGGAAACAGGCGAAGAAGTAGAATTCACCACTATTATGTTATTCAATTCGTTATCCGCGATAAAAGAATTCGCAGGCGAAGATTATGAAGCAGCGCATATCGATCCTAAGGTAAAGCCTTTACTGCTACGATATGATGGCAGAGTAGTGCATCACGAAACACTTTTTGCAAAAGTGTGGTGAAGACAAAATCGTCACTAATGTTAAAAGAGGTCCGGCACTGCTGGACTTTTTTTTTGCTGTAAACTGTGTAAACACCACCTGCTTAAATACAAATCAACAACCCGGTACATCCCGTTCTTTGATTCATAAGTAAAATTAAATTTATGAAGAAGAACAAACTAAATATCTACTTAAGTTTCATTGCGCTAACTGCTGCAATGATCGGCTGTACGACTGAGGCCGCAGACAATTCGAGCCAATCATCATCGCAGACAAACAGGTTACCCGTTGATGTTAAAGTCGTAAAAGCTTCGACACTCATTCAAGAGGAAACAGTAGCCGGATCTATCCTTCCCAACAAAGAGGTAACTATCATGAGTGAAGGCTCCAGAAAAATTACCGCAGTTTCCTTTAGTGACGGAAGCAAAGTAGCCAAAGGTCAACTACTCTATAAACTCGATGATTCCGATGTCATCGCACGTTTAAAACAAGTGCAAGCCGAACTTTCGCTGGCGAAATTAAACGAAACCCGTTTATCACAACTGTTAAAGAACGAATCAGTTCGCCAGGAAGAATATGATGTTGCGGCAACTAAACTTAAATCCCTTGAGGCATCTGAAGAAATACTACAAGTAGAATTGAGCAAGACTACAATTCGGGCACCCTTCCCGGGCGTAATCGGAATTACTAAAGTCGAAGTAGGATCTCTCGTAAGTCCTGGTATGCCACTGGTTGTTTTACAAGAGCAAGGAAATATCAAAATTGAATTCACTATTCCCGAAAAATACCTGGCTCATGTCACTACAGGAAAGAAAATCCAATTCTCAACCACGAGTGATGGACAGAAATTTACGGCAAGAATTTCAGCTACCGAATCGGGTCTAGACATCCAAAGCAGAGCTATAACGGTACATGCAGTTGCTGCAAATCACAATAATATTTTAAGGCCGGGTATGTCCGCCAGAGTTCATCTTTCAACAGTATCCGAAGGTGCAACTGGTATCACCCTCCCAACTGAATCGTTAATACCTAGCGCACACGGCTACAGTGTATTTACAGTCAAAAACGGCCTGGCAAAGATTACTGCCGTGACCGTGGGCAATCGAAGTGAATCCGAAGCATTGATAACCTCCGGAATAAATGATGGAGACACAGTAATGATTTCTAACATCCTTCGCTCCGGTGATGGTACTCCCGTCCAGATCGTATCCACTAAATAGAATTAAAACCATGAACTTACCTTCTTTAAGTATAAAAAAGCCGGTGCTGGCCGGGGTATTCTCCGCGCTCATCGTAGTAATGGGAATTGTTGGATGGAAATATCTCGGTATTAGAGAATTTCCTCTGACTGAACCTCCTGTTATAGCAGCGATTACATTTTATCCTGGTGCAAGCCCTGACGTGATTGCATCCAAGATCACAAAGCCTCTGGAAGAATCAATAGCTGAAGCGAATGGAGTGAGAACAATCTCTTCGGAGTCGAGAGAACAAGTTAGTATCATTTCTATTGAATTCAACCGCGACATCGACCTTGAAGACGCACTTAACGATGTACGTGATAAGGTGTCAAAAGCAAAAAATCAGCTACCTGCGGATGTTGACCCACCAATTGTAGAAAAAGCAAGCTCGCCTGATAATCTTGTCGCTTTCCTTGAAGTAGAAAGTGATACCAGAGACATCAAAGAAGTGTCGCATCTGGCGTCAACCGTTATCAAGGAAAGAATGCAATCTATTCCTGGTATTCAAAGGGTAAGTATCGTGGGTGAACACAAATATGCAATGCGGCTCAGGTTCGATCCGATTAAGCTCGCAGCATTTCAATTGACACCAGAAGACATTCGCGTAGCACTTCAACGTGAGAATATGGATTTACCTTCGGGTAGAATTGAGGGGCAAAGCAATGAGCTGAGCGTGAGAACCCTTGGCAGGCTAACGACCTCCGAAGAGTTCAATGAGATGATCATTAAACAGACTGGTAAATCAGTGATCCGGTTAAAAGATATCGGACATGCGGAGCTGGGTGAATTAAACGAAAGAAATGCAATTATCAATGGAACTGAAAAGGCGGATCGTGTTGGTGTAGGTGTTGCCATTCAAATCCAACGTGGCGCTAACGCGATTGAAGTTGTTGACGAGTTTTACAAAAGACTTGACCAGCTGAGAAAAGATATTCCGAAAGAATACAAATTAATAGTCGGCTTTGATTTTACTAAACCCGTAAGAGAATCTATCAAAGAGGTTGAAGAGACACTTTTTATCGCATTTGGCCTCGTTGTTATTATCATCTTCCTGTTCCTAAGGGATTGGAGATCTACACTCATCCCAGTATTGGCAATTCCAGTTTCAATCCTTTCAGCGTTCTTCATCATGTACGTTGCCGGATTCTCCATAAATGTATTAACACTCCTTGGGCTAGTGCTGGCTATCGGCCTTGTGGTTGATGACGCTATTGTAGTGTTAGAAAATAT
>CAMLER010000498.1 GCA_946478915.1 uncultured Chryseolinea sp. | reverse complement strand
ATAAAGTTCAAAGTTCAAGGTTCAAAGTTCAGAGTTCCTGACTTCCACTGGAGTGGGTAATAACTGATTGTTTAGCACGCCCGCGGAGACAGAAACTTTGAACCTTGAACTTTAAACTTTGAACACTAAACGTTAATCGAATGAAACTAGACATCCTCGTCATTGCGTCTCATCCCGATGATGCAGAAATTAGTTGTGCCGGTACCATTGCCAGGCATGTTGCGCTTGGCCACAGCGTTGGGATTGTTGACCTGACGAAGGGCGAGCTAGGCACCCGCGGCACGGTGGAGATCCGTGAAAAGGAAGCAGCAGCTTCTGCAAAGATATTGGGAGTAACCGTGAGAGAAAACCTTGGACTTAAGGATGGATTTTTTCAAAACGATCCAACGCACCAGCTAGCGGTCATCCGTGCCTTGCGGAAGTATCGACCTTCCATTGTTTTAGCGAATGCAGTTTATGACCGCCATGTCGATCACGGTAAAGGTGCATCACTCGCTTACGACGCTAGTTTTCTTTCAGGTCTGGTCAGGATCGAGACGGTAGATGAAGACGGCAGGAAGCAACAACCCTGGCGACCGTCTGCAGTTTACCATTATATTCAAAGCTTGTACATCGAACCAGATTTTATCGTTGACATCAGCGATTACTGGCAGGTAAAAATGCAGTCCATAGCCGCATTCAAGTCGCAATTCTTCGACCCGTCAAGCGACGAACCGGAGACATTCGTATCCAATCCAGGTTTTGTCAAGATGCTGGAAGCACGCGCGATCGATTGGGGTTACGCCATCGGCGCCAAGTATGGAGAAGGGTTTACAACCAGAAGGTATCCTGGGGTAAAGTCGTTGTTTGACCTAGTTTAGTTAATAGTTAATTGTTATTAGTTAATAGAAGGCTCGAACTTCAAGTATCTATACCCCCAATTATTGGTATTTAACTGAGAATACAATTCACGTGCCTTTCAAATATTGACGTCGTATCCATCAAATTCACTGCGACCTATTAACTATTAACTATTAACAATTAACAGGCTTCCGCTAAGGCGCAAGCCGACAAATACTCCACACGTTATCAATTCGTGAAAACTGTATCCTGTCGTGTAGCCTGTTCGGTCGACCTTGCCAGAATTCGATGATCAATGGGTCTACAGCATATCCGCCCCACTGCTTTGGTTTGGGAAGCGATGGCATACCTTCGAATCTTTTTTCGATTTCAAGCGCGCGCTCTTCCAGTATTGCACGACTTTGAACAACCGCGCTCTGAGGAGAAGTCCACGCTCCAATTTGAGATCCCCGTGGTCGGCTTTGGAAATATTTCTCAGATCTGGCCTCATCCACTCGTTCCGCCGTACCTTCTATACGCACCTGTCGTTCCAACTCCGGCCAAAAGAATGTTAACGCGCAAGCAGGGTTATTATGCAGTTGCTGCCCCTTGGAACTTTGGTAGTTTGTATAGAAAAGGAATTTGTTCTGTTCGATACCTTTGAGTAAAACAATCCTTGATGAAGGTCTGTTATTCTCGTTTATGGTAGATAGGTTCATGGCGTTAGGCTCAAGAACTTTGGCCTCGATAGCTTCATGAAACCATCTTTCGAATTGCGCAATAGGATCGGGAAGTATTGCCGAAGCATCCAGCGAGGCTTTTGAATATTCGTTTCTTAGTTCCGACAAGGAGTTCATAGGTTGCAATTTGAGCATAAGTTGATCAAAGAAATAAAACTTGCACAGGTGGTGGCGAAGTATTTTATTCAAGTTGTGAAACCCTAATAGGTTTCGGAAAATTTTGATACTTTACACCTGCGCATGGAATTTTTTAAGTATAAAAATAAATTGAAACCAGAGAAGGGTAGGTTATTGATTTCCGAGCCTTTTCTACCAGATCCAAATTTTGAGCGGACGGTCGTTCTATTGTGTGAACATAATGACGATGGTTCATTCGGATTTGTGATCAACAAGCCATCGATATTGAAAGTGACCGATGTGATAGAAGATATCAAAGCTGTAGAAGAAATGGTTTTCGTTGGAGGTCCCGTTCAACAAGATACATTACACTTTCTGCATCGAAACACACCGGTTGAAAATGCTGTTAAAATACAAGACGAGATATATTGGGGTGGAGCATTTGAAAGCTTGATGGTAGAACTGGATACCGGTCGTTTAAAGAAATCCGACATTCGTTTTTATCTTGGATACAGCGGCTGGGGTCAGGGTCAATTGGACAAAGAATTGGAGGAAGATTCATGGATTGTGTGTGACTTTGTCACCGATGAATTACTCTTTGATACAGAACCATCAGTTATATGGAAAAAAGCCCTTGGAAGCATGGGAGGCCGATTTTCCGTATATTCGAACTACCCGGTCGATCCCCGGTTGAATTGACCGTTTTTAAGTAAATTTACGTTATCCGCCAAGTAATGGGACACTGAACATGGAAATGGAAAAAGAAAAACTAGACGAGAAGGCGCATGAGAGTGAAGCCGGAGTGGCCGAAGCCCATGTTACGATGTTACATTCTGAAGCAGATCTGTCAGAAGGGAACGATGCCTCGGAGGATCATCATGACCACCATGAAACGAACCACGTCGATTACAGCGGTTATACAAAGCAACAACTCGCAGAGCTTTTAAAAGAGCTATCGAGGGACGACAATTTTAAGAAAGTCGACAATATTCTCCGCGAGGTCAAGCCTATTTACGATGAGCTTAGAGAGAAAGAAAGGGTTGAAGCGCTAGAAAGATTTATCAAGGATGGTGGCACTGCTGAAGACTTTGAATTTAAAGGTGATGAATACGACGTTGTCTTTGAAGCCAATCTGAAACTTATCCGCGACCGCAAGACAGCCTATTACAAGCAGCAGGAGGAACGAAAATCCGAAAATCTTCAGAAGAAACAGGAATTGCTTGAACAGCTTCGCATTCTTTCTGATTCACAAGATACTACTGATCAGTTTGAAAAGTTTAAAGAACTGCAGAAGCAGTGGAAGGCGCTAGGACCTGTGCCTGGTCCGCAGGCAAAAACCCTTTGGGCGAATTATCACGCCCTCCTCGATCGCTTTTATGATAACCAGAGTATATACTTTGAGCTAAAGGAACTTGATCGCAAGAAAAACCTGGAAGCAAAACTTGAGTTGTGTGCGCGCGCTGAAAAGCTGGCCGACGTTGAAATTATCAAAGATGCTATACGCGAACTCAATGAATTGCATCATGAATTCAAGCATCTTGGTCCTGTACCGAAGGATGACAAAGAAGCGGTGTGGCAGCGGTTCAAGGCCGCATCGGATGCGGTATACGCACGCCGCGATGCGTACCTGCAAAACCTTCAGCAGGAGCTTCAGGTAAATCTTGATAACAAAGCTATTCTCAGTGAAAGTGTTCAGGAGTTTGTCAACTTCCAGTCAGATCGCATCAAAGAATGGAATCAGAAGACAAAAGAAATTCTTGATATTCAAAAGAAGTGGGAAGTGATCGGAGGGCTACCCAGGACGAAAGCCAAGGAGGTTAATAAAAAATTCTGGTCTGCATTCAAGACCTTCTTCAACAATAAGAATTTGTTCTTTAAGAAACTGGATGAAGAGCGTGAGAATAATTTGCAGTTGAAGAATGAATTGGTAAAGCGCGCACACGAATTGAAGGAAAGCAACGAATGGGACAGAACTTCCAATGAGCTGAAAAACATTCAGCTTAAGTGGAAGGAAATCGGACCCGTGCCTGAAAAGTTTCGGGAAAAAGTTTTCAAGGAATTTAAGGATGCATGTGATTATTTCTTTGAACAGAAACGCATGCAGCATGGCAAAATGGAAGATGAGCAGGCGGAGAATCTGCGTCAGAAGGAAGAGATTTGTACCATTCTGGAAAGTCATAGTGCGGCCAGAACCGCCAGCCATGAAGTATTGAAAGAATTGCAGGAAAAGTTCAACTCCATCGGTTTCGTACCTCGAAAGGATATCAATGCGATCCGTACCCGTTACCATGAAGCTGTCGATCGATTCATTAATAGCATCCCGGGTATCTCGGACAATGAGAAAGGTAAGATCTCGCTGGAAAATCAGTTAAGTGATCTGAGGAATGATCCTATGGCTGATCGGAAGATTTATCAGAAAGAACAGGTCATTCGTAAAAAGATCACGAAGATTGAAAATGATATTGGATTGTGGCAGAACAACCTGGAGTTCTTTTCCCGGTCTCAGAACGCTGAAAAGGTGCGGGAAGAGTTTAATGACAAAATAAAGGACGCCACCGAACACCTGAAACAGCTTAAAGATCAGCTGAGGCTTCTAAAAACCGTCTGATTTCCTGTTTTTCTCAAGTTAA
>CAMLER010000497.1 GCA_946478915.1 uncultured Chryseolinea sp. | reverse complement strand
GTACTGTGCCATTAAAGGTCGATTAAATAGCGGCTTGTTCGTATCATTACTTATTAGAACAAAGTTGGAGCTGTAGTTTTTCCCCGTTAACAAATTAGGATCGTACGATGGGCCCGAAACCATAGCGAGAACCTCTCCTGAGGATGGCTCTATCGCAATTATACTTCCCGACTTCCCATTCATCAGGTATTCACCGTATAGCTGTAGATCCAGATCAAGTGTTGTTGTGATATCCTGTCCGGGAATCGAAAGCGTGTCGAGCTCTCCATTCTTAAAAGAACCCTTTTCAACGCCATCAACATTGCGCAGCTTAAAGCGAACACCCCGCTGACCGCGCAGATACTCCTCGTAATATGCCTCGATACCACTTTGACCAATGTAGTCACCTTGCTTGTATATGCCGGTCTTGTCTCGCTCAAGTCTAGATTTTGAGATCTCGCTTACATATCCAATCGCATTGGCGCCAGCCTTAACCGTATAAGCGCGTGTGCTTCTGGCCTGAATGTAGAAGCCGGGGAATTCATCGATGTTGTCCTGGATCTTCGCAAAGTCAAGTGATGACAACTTGGTTAAAAATATCGTAGGCTTTACGGAAGAATATTCTCTCCGCGCTTTAAGCTCCTTGAAAAGCAACCGCAATTCCTCAGGCGTTTTTGAGAACACTTCACAAAAACGTGTGCTGTCGAAATCCTTGACTTCCTTATGAATAATATTAAGGTCAAACTCCGGCGTGTTGTAAACAATCAGCTTTCCATTGCGATCTTTTATTAGGCCGCGCACGGGATAATCGACTTCAGCACGAATTGCATTGCTATCGGCCAATTGTTTGTAACGACCGTCTATTACCTGGATGAAAAACAACTTCACCAGGAAGACAATCCCAACGAGGACAAATACTATCTGAATAATTTCTCTTCTGCCTTCGTTCATAACTAATACATCATATCATTGTGAACCGGACCATAAAGTATAAAATATAAAAATCTTAAAATCAGCGCGGCCGTCGGCTTGGAAACAAAAACTGCGCAATTAAAATTACCAAAACTGTAAATAAAGTGCTGGTGATTATTTTCCAAACCGTGAACCAGAACATTCCAAAGCCACCCGCTTCCGTAAAAAATAAAACCGCGTGATGTAGCAACACCAGCGGAAATGAATAAATGAGGAACCACTGCACTCCGTTCAATGATAGTGACGGTGTGGAACTACTATCATACCCGCCTTGTGGTGTCAGATTGTTAAGCCAATAATTCCTGATGTACATGATCAGCACGCAGGCGAACGCATGCAGTCCCAGACTGTCGTAAAACATATCAACAGCAAGCCCCATTACAAGTCCTATGCCCATTAACACCATTGGATTTGTTTCCACCGGCAAAACCAACAGGTAGGCTACATACAAAAAACAAAATGCGGTATGAAACAGCACAACGTTTTGCAATATCAATACCTGATACAACAAGTATATAAAGAAGGCGACAATCTGTACTACACTTATCCTGCTCATTTGTCTAAACCTATTATTGCTTGCTCCAATGAATCCCGCTCCGGCTGCATATTGCTTTTCACAATGGTAACGAATGAAAGCTTTCTGAAATCCTGGCTAAGTTTGACTTTCAGATCGTAAAAGAGAGCTTCATCCCTTAGATTAACTTCTGCAATTGTGCCGATCATGATACCGTCGGGAAAGATGGCGTATCCCGAAGTCATGACAGTATCTCCCACTACAGGCTTCACGTGCCTGGGAATATATTTGAACTCAACAAAGTCCGGATCGCGGCCATCCCACTGAACCGTGCCGAAATGTTCCGTGCTCTTCAAACGCGCCGACACCATTACATCGATATGGAGTAACGATGTGACTACTGAAAAATGCTTTGAAACAAGTTTTACTTTTCCAACAGCTCCCAGTGGACTTATCACTGCCATCCCCGGCATCAAGCCCCTGTCTTCTCCTTTGTCGATTGTCAGGTAGTTTTTAAAAAAGTCGACGTGGTTATTAACCACTTTCGCACTTTCAAACTCGTATTGATTAAGTCTGGCCGAATCTACGACAACGTTCCTTGCCGAATCCAAGCTGGCCCCTGTCGAATCCAGGGCTGCTGTCAAGTGCATCTGCTGGTTTATTCTTTCCTTCAGAGCCGCATTCTCTTCCGCCAACATTTGATTGACTTCTCTCAACTGAAAATAATCGCGTACACCTTGAGAAAAATTGTTCATGGTCGCTACAATTCCATTGGAGGAATTAAAAAATTTAGCGCCCTGGTAGTGGTTGTTCGTTACAATAAGCCAGGCGCAAACAAGTTCAAGCGCAACGAAAGTAAAGAAAGCCCGATTTTGATAGACAAAAAGAAACAGCCTCTCCATGGCCTACGTCATCAACACAGCACGAAATTTGGTAATATTCTTTAAAGTTTGGCCTGTCCCTCTGACGACTGCGCGAAGCGGATCGTCAGCAACGTGAAGTGGTAATTTGGTTTTGAGCGCTAATCTCTTATCAAGCCCTCTCAACAATGCACCACCACCGGTAAGATAAATACCGCGCTCATAAATATCTGCAGACAATTCGGGAGGAGATGTCTCCAACGCTTTTAGTACTGCTTCCTCAAGTTTTGACACCGACTTGTCGAGAGCAAAAGCAATTTCAGAATACGAGATCTTGATTGTTTTTGGAATACCGGTCATCAGGTCCCTTCCACGAATCTCATAATCTTCCGGCCCGTCGTCAAGCTCGGTTAATGCCGATCCCACTTCGATCTTCACACGCTCTGCTGAACGCTCACCAATCAGCAGGTTGTGTTGCCTCCGCATATAGTCGAGTATGTCTCTGTTAAATGTATCACCTGCGACGCGAATGGATTGATCACATACAATACCCGACAGGGCTATGACAGCAATGTCGGTGGTACCTCCGCCAATATCAACGATCATACTACCGATAGGCTGCTCGATGTCTATACCTGTTCCAATCGCCGCTGCAATTGGTTCATATATCATATAGACTTCTTTAGCACCGGCATGTTCTGCTGAATCGCGGACAGCACGTTTCTCTACTTCCGTAATTCCTGAAGGAATACAGATCACCATCCGGTACGAAGGTGGGAAAAGTCTTTTACCTGTGTCGATCATTTTGATAAGACCTCTGATCATCATTTCAGCTGCCTGGAAGTCGGCTATAACACCTTCTTTCAATGGTCGAATTGTTTTTATGTGATCATGGGTCTTCTCGTGCATTTGCATGGCCTCCCGACCAATCGCCAGCACTTTGTTGTTTACTTTATCAAGAGCGATAATGGAAGGTTCATCGACGACGATCTTGTCTTTGTAGATGATGAGGGTATTTGCCGTTCCCAGGTCGATCGCAATGTCGCTGGTGAAGAAATCAAAAAATGCCATGTATGTTAAATGTTGCCTAAGGTTTAAAAATAAGTTGTTGAGTTTAACTTAGAGGAGAACCGCCTTGTAAAGTTGCATCTAATTTACCAAAATATCGACTTTCGGTTTAAAAATGTAAGTTTTTTGGCACCTTAGAATATTTACTCAACTTCCGGTATCAACTTCGTTGTGAGCAACAAACTCCGAAGTGATCACTCAACTTCGGCTCTTAAACTTAATGCTTAAAGTGGCGGATGCCTGTAAAGACCATCGACATATTATGCTGGTCACAGAACTTTATGGAGTCTTGATCCTTTAGTGATCCACCCGGCTGAATAACGGCGGTGATACCGTGGCTATGGGCAATCTCAACACAATCGGGGAATGGAAAAAATGCGTCTGATGCCATTACGGCTCCCTGAAGACTAAAACCAAATGACCTGGCCTTTTCGATCGCTTGTTTCAACGCATCCACTCGAGAGGTTTGGCCAACGCCGCTCGCGAGCAGCTGACCTTCATTCGCGAGCACAATTGTATTCGACTTTGTGTGTTTGCAGATTTTACTGGCGAAAAGCAATGCATTGATCTCCGATGCCTCAGGCGCTTTCTTTGTCACTACCTTGAGCTCTTCCCTGGTGTCGGTTTTTAAATCAAGGTCTTGCTCTATGATGCCATTTAATATAGTCTTGGACTGCCTTGTTTCCTTAAGACGATCTTTTTGAAGCAATAGCATTCTGTTCTTTTTACTTCTCAGCAGAGCAAGGGCATCTTCAGAGTAGGAGGGAGCAATCAATATTTCAAAAAATAGTTTGTTGATCTCTTCAGCTTCAGGCAGGCCAATTGTTTTATTCGTCGCCAGAACGCCGCCAAAAGCAGATATAGTATCGGCTTGAAAAGCTTTGAGATAAGCCTCTTTTGTAGTGTCGGCTATGGCAACACCACAGGCATTCGTATGT
>CAMLER010000496.1 GCA_946478915.1 uncultured Chryseolinea sp. | reverse complement strand
GAGCAGCGAAAAGAGCTGGGGATAAATGTCCTCTCCTTTGTCGTACACGGGTAAAAGAATATCAGGCTTATGTGCTTCACTGAAAGGCACATCTCCCCAGATGTCAACCATAACACTATACGCATACGCCTTCATGATCTGCGACATGCCTACATAGGGATAAGCCTCCAATTCTGAACCTTTTCGAATAATGATTTCCATATCCGCCAGGGCTCTTGTATACAACACCAGCCATGGGGCGGTATTTCCAAAATCAGCTCCTTGAATAGCATAGTCGTTAGTAGTAGTGCGGCGCTCAACCCACTGCGACATATAAACAGTTGTGATGTAGGTGAGGCCTCCACCATTTGTACCCATGGTTCCGGCGAGATCCAGTTGAGCCGAAGGCAGAAGCAGTTCCAGCGATACGTCGGTTGGGTTATTAGGATCTTCGTTAATGTCAAGAAAATCGTTTTCGCAGCTAAGCATACCAACGCATAAGAATGCAGCCACTATCTTATAAAATTTTGATTTCATACTTGAGAATAGTTAGTGGTTAAAAAGTTGCCCTTAACGTGACAGCAAATCGTCTGGCGGATGGAGTGGTACTGTACTCGATACCCTGTCCGTTTCGCGAACCGAACTGGTTAGTTTCGGGATCATAGTTGAGATCCTTCGGAAAATTCGGCGAATAGTTCCACAGGTTCCTGCCCGTTACACCAATCGTAATAGCCCCAAATGGAGTTCTTTGTAGCAAAGTCTTGGGAAAAGCGTAAACAATTGAAGCTTCCCGTAGGCGATACGTTGTAGCATCAAACACTGACCATTCATCTGCCCCACCGGTACCAAATGTTTCACCGAAGTACAGCGAATTTGTTTCAATCATGGTCTGGTTGGGAATTTTGTTTCCAGCGTCGTCGAGGTAAGGCAGGAAAGTATCTGGATTGCCATACACGCCTTTTATTATTGCATTCTGTTCACGATCTGCCTGGTATGCAAGAACACCACGGCCAAGAATTGCATTGGCCGTCGTTGAGAAGATATCGCCACCCTGGCGCAGGTCCCATACGGCTGACAGTGTGATGCCTTTGAAAGAAATGGTGTTTGTAATACCCAGGATAAAATCGGGATTGGGGTCGCCAATTATCGCAGGATCAAGCGCCTGAATAAAGGTTCCAGTAGCCGGATCGATAAGCATATTACCTTCATCATCTCTTACATCTACCGTTCCCGTCAGGATGCCGTAAGGCTCGCCCGGCCGGTGAACTGTACCTACAGAACCGCCGAAACCAGAACCAAATTGAATTTCGCTAACACCATTTCTTAATTCTTTTATTAGATTTTTATTCTTTGTAAATGATCCCATAATGGTCCACGTCAGTCCGTTGGCCATTTTTACCGGCGTAACATCAACGCCGATCTCAACACCTTTATTAGTTACGGCACCAAAGTTTGTTAACTGAGCTTGAAATCCCGTTTCTTCGGGTACCGCTATTTGGGCTATCTGATTTGTTGACTCTTTACTGTATGCTGTAAAACTAATTCCAATTCGGTCATTCAACAGACGAAGATCAACTCCGGCTTCAACCTCCGTAGTTTCTTCGGGTTTCAAATTGGGGTCTGTCGAAAGAAAGTTTTGTCCGGCTGTTGGTATTGTAGATCCTGCTGCCGGTCCTCCATTTGGCGTGAACGGGCGCGCCACAGCACTCTCTGTGACATTGTCGTAATCATTTACGACGAATACATTGCTCAGCAAATATGGTCCGGTGTCGTTACCTACTGAAGCCCATCCGGCTCTGAGTTTAACAAGGTTGAACAATGTCGACGGCATGTCCAGGGCATCGCTCAATATGACGGATGCGTTAACTGCCGGATAGAAGAAACTTCTGTTCGCTTTTGGTAATGTTGATGACCAATCGTTACGGCCGGTCAATGTCAAGAAAGCCCAGTCCTTGTATCCGAAATTGACGTCTGCGTAAAATCCGAACAGCCTTCTTCTTGAGTACCCACTGTTTGCGTTCGGCGTAATATTGTTCAGGTTTGTCAACTCATCAATATCAAAGACAACATAGTTCACGCCATCCAGGGATCGAAGTTTGCTTGTTCTTTGATTCACGTTCCATCCTACCAGCGCACGAAGGGAAAAGTTTTCATTCAGGTCGCGTGAGCCGGTCAGTATGAGATCTGAATTTATTTCGTCTGTAAATACATCCACAGTTGTCATAGTCCCCAGAGGATTGCCCGCCCCATTTGGGCGTTGAAATTCATACTGGCTTTGCGCGAATCCGTTGATACCGATTTTATAGGAGAGATTTAACCATTCGGTAAAATCGTAAGCGGCACTAAACGCTGCGACATAACGATCGACCTTTGAGCGTATTCCGGAATTATAAACTGCCCAGTAAGGGTTGTTAGCAGTAGCCCTTCCGATAAAAAATTCGCTTCCATTATCAACGGGATTTTGAAATGGTTGTCCCTGCACATCCCAGTTGCGACCAAAATACATAGTACGTGCAAAGGCCGACGCATCGCCTTGCGTTGCCGTGGGAGCACCGCTCAGCACTCCTTCCTGCGAGGAACGTGTATACGCAAGATTTCCGCCAATAACCAGTCCGTTGGCTAGTGTTGTTTTACCACCAACGCTGATGTTGTGACGCAGAAATTCGGTTTCCGGAACAAAACCTTTTTGGTTGAGCTGAGAAAGCGTGACAGAGATCACGGATTTTTCGTTTCCACCTGTGATGGATATTGAGTTTTCGAAAACGCTACCCGTTTCGAAAAAATCTTTTACGTTGTCTGGATAGGCCCGGTAAGCGACTCGCTTCCCGTCGAATTCACCCATGCCCGGACGACCAGCATACCAATGGGGAATTGAATCAAGCGTAGCATATGGACGTTCACCAATGAATGGTGGTCCCCAAGAACCATTTGCAGCGGTATAGTTAAAATTGGAGCCAGTACCATAAGAATTCTGAAAGTTGGGAATGTTGGCGATTTTTTCAATTCCATAGGTCGTGCTGTAGGTTACTTCCAGTCCCTTGCGCGATGCTGATGCCGAACCCGACTTGGTTGTAATGACGATAACTCCGTTCGCTGCACGGGCTCCGTACAACGCTGCGGCTGTAGCACCTTTTAAGACCGACATCGATTTGATATCATTGGGGTCCAGATCGGAGATCCGACTTGAAAATGCACCTCCTTGCGTGAGTCCTCCAGTATTTAAGTTCACGCCTTCTGTTGTAACCAGATCGTTGTTGTAGGGAATGCCGTCGACCACAAACAAGGGCTGATTATTATTTAACATGGACGAATTTCCGCGAATGGTGATACGGGTGGAACTGCCGGGGGCGCCGCTCGATGCTGTAATATTCAGTCCAGGTACTTTCCCAGTGAGCGCACGCAATGGATCAGGTTCGGAAACCTGCTGCACTTTATCGCCACTGACAGTTTCCACTGAATACCCCAGCGCTTTACGTTCCCTTTCGATGCCCACTGCTGTGACTACGACTTCACCAAGTTGCTGGACATCCTGAGTCATCTGCAGGTCAATGACCGTTCTACCACCAATTTCTACTTCCTGTGTGATGAGACCGATGAAGGAAAAAATGAGCGTGGTGCTCTCGCCAGGTACGTTGAGAGCATAGACACCTTCTGTATTTGTAACTGTACCAAGTGAAGTGCCTTTAACAACAACGTTGACCCCGGGAAGTGGAACGCCATCTTCCGCTGCGGTTACTTTACCGGTAACCCTCCGTTCCTGAGCCCATACCACACAGATGTGAACAAGGCACAAGATGCTTGTCAGTAGAATTTTCTTCATATGATTAGGTTAATTTGAGTTATTCATCTCCATCCTAACAGACGGCAGGACGTTAAACCAAAAATCCCAAATGGGCTCGCTAAATGAATGACCTAATCAATGGTATATTATGATGGAAGGGTTAACGTATAATGGGTTATTGAACTGTTCTGGTTGCCCTCTTTTGGAAGAGTTGGAATGGGGAGGAATAGGGAATAGGGAATAAGGTATAAGGTATAAGGCATAAGGAGCAAAAACACAAAAGTGTTCCCTTCTTGGTACGTCATGAATTACATTCAAGCCAAAATGCCCAAGTGACAAAGGAGGAATAGTGAAGGGGTCGTAGATAGAGACTGAAATAACGAACAGCGGACAAGGAACTTCGAACGAAGCGAAACACTGACGATTCTATAAGAAATAAAAAAGCCCCCTCACCTAGGGGGCAAATCCTTCAGAGAAAATTTTTCATTAACCTAAACTTATGAAGAAAATCTACTCATTGGTGTGAAGGATTTGTTATAAAGTTATATGGATTAATTTAATTTTTACTCACCCACAGCGGTTG
>CAMLER010000495.1 GCA_946478915.1 uncultured Chryseolinea sp. | reverse complement strand
AGACGGAGGATAGTTAAAACAAAAAAATGACACATCAGGAATATCGGCATTCGATACACCGTCGAATAAGCGCGTTGCAAAGTATGACAAAAAGCGAATCGCTCTACCAGCATTTGAACACTCTGACCGTCACTTTTAATTACATCGTTTCTGAGGGCGTAACATCGGAACCATTCGAACAAAGTCTTAGCCAAATCGAAGGTATTATGAAATCGGAAAAAAGCGATGATGAGAAACTCAGCGAAATTAAACAAATGACGTTTTTGGATTTCTAGCGCAGGACGACATCAAATGCTTGATCCAATATTACACGGCAACCATGGAAAAAATTTCAACCTTCAAAATTGTCTGCATTTGGTTTCTAATGAACTCCTTTCGTCCAGTTGCGTATTGCCAAGACGTTGTAACACTTAATAAAAAAGACGATGGCTATAGGGGCATATGGTATTTCATAGGAAAAAGGAACGACGAGTATCGTTATAAATATAGCGGTGGCCTTTCCACTTACCCTGCCA
Source organism: uncultured Chryseolinea sp. (assembly GCA_946478915.1). Next base: position 3,829 of record CAMLER010000495.1, on the reverse strand, counting down.
ATCATCATCCGTTCGCTGTGTATGCACCATCGGTACAAAAAACTTTCTTTTGCTATGGCGGATCTTCGTCCGCAGAAAATCACAGCCTGCTCCACGAAGTCGGATATTTTGACCACCGTACCGCACAGGTTTCGCGTCCGACCATTGTCCTTGATAAACGGACGAACGATGCGCATGACAATCCAGTTCTTAACATCGACAAGGAGGGTTACATCTGGTTATTTTCCACATCACATGGTACCGAAAGGCCGTCATTTACTCACAAGAGCAAAAGGCCTTATGATATTAGTTCGTTTGAGAGAATTCGTGCGGTAAGAATAGCCGGTAGAGATACGGTACCCTTTGATAACTTCTCCTATCTTCAAAGTCATTACCATCCTGATCACGGTTTCTTTCACCTCATGACCCACTACGATCGGGGAGTACTCAAATATGGAAGCAATAAGGCCAGACGAACCATAAGCTATATCACCAGTACAGATGGAATTCATTGGACTGAGCTTAAGGATATCGCCCACATAGAAGAAGGACATTATCAGACTAGCGGCCAATACGAAAATAAAGTCGGTACTTCATTCAATTTCCATCCCGATACACAGCACGCAAGCGGACTTGACTACCGAACCAACCTTTACTACATAGAAACGACTGATCATGGTCAATCATGGGCAAATGCAAGTGGTGAAACCGTTGAACTCCCTATCACTACAAGAAATAACAACGCGTTAGTATACAACTACCAGGCTGAAGGCTTGAATGTTTACATCAACGATGTTTCTTTCGACCAACAGGGAAACGCTGTTATCTTCTACATCACCAGCAAAGGCCCGGAACCTGGCCCTGCCAACGGTCCCTATACATGGCATGTTGCCCATTGGAATGGTACAAAATGGAACGTTTATAATGTCACGACTTCAGATCACAATTACGATATGGGCTCAATATATACGGAAGATGATGATCAATGGCGGATCATCGCACCTGCTGGTACAGGTCCCCAAGCCTTCAGTACTGGAGGAGAAATGTCCTTGTGGATCAGCAACGATCAGGGCAAGCATTGGCGTAAGGATACAATGATAACTGCAAACAGTTTGTACAATCATAGTTATTCACGTAAACCGGTGAACGCGAATGACGGATTTTATTCATTCTGGGCAGATGGAAACGGCTCGGAACCTTCTCCTTCCCGATTATATTTCTGCACCATGAGTGGCAGCGTTTTCAGGCTCCCAACCAAAATACTCTCTGATACCGGCAAACCTGAGTTGGTGAAAAAGCGTTAAGGGTCCAACAGCTTATTGTTCTCTTAGCGAATCTGCGGGATTTTGAATGACAACATTTCGAACTTGCCAACCTATAGACAAAACTGCAACTATCAATACTGTAATTAACCCCGAGAGCATTTCAAATACTCCGATTTCAGTTCTGTAAAGGAACTCACTCAAGATCTTCTTATCTACAACGTAGTGGGTAATGGGGATAGCAATTATTGCCGCTACGATAATCATTGCAACGAACCTAGCAGAAACCAATATCAGTACATTCCGAACTTCAGCGCCGAGAACTTTGCGAATGCAGATTTCCTTCTTCCTCGTCTCTATTAAATACACCGCCATACCCAACAAGCCTAGCGTTGAAATGGAAATAGCCAATAAAGCGAGGAACGAAACGACGACATATGTAGCCCTGCTATCCTCATAAGTTCTTGCGATCTCATCATCATACAATGTAGCTTTAAAGGGATGGGTGGGATCCAGTTTTCTGTATGCCTCTTCCAGTTTACTAATCGTTTCCGTCAAATCATTGCCTACTACTTTAACTCCAAGTATGGAATTCTCATTTGGATATCCATTGAGAAATCCAAACGCTTCAGGCGCTTCAGTATCAAGAGATTTGCTAATGAAATCCTTAACAACACCCTGAATCTCCAATTTGTGTTCATCGAAATACCAAATCTTTTTTCCTATTGCCTCCCGAGCGACTCCTAAACCCAACCGTTTCAAAAAACCTTCGTTAACTATAATGGTATTCTGGGGTTGACCTTCTTTTAATGGAGTTTTGAATCCAGTTCCGGCAATCAGTTCGAAACCATGCATGTCAAGATACCTGCTGTCGATATAGTTAGAGCTAAACAGGATCGTATCGCTTCGGTCTTCCGGCATTGCATCACCAGGTAACATCTCTCGCGTTCCTAAGATCATTGATGATCTTGACATCTCTACCACTTCGGGCATCTTACCATACTCGTTCTCCAACAATTCAATATAATCGCCAGTAACAGTGACGTTAATAATATTTTCGGTGTTGTACCCAAGATCATAATTGAGAACATACCTGTATTGCTTATGCACTATTACCGCGCACATGATCAAACCAATGGATAATGCGGTCTGACAGGTTATTAGAATTTGCCTTCCATTAATTGCATAAAATAATTTCAATTTACCGGCATCGAAAAGGGTATTCACTTTTAGTTTTGAAAGAATGAGTGATGGAAAAAAACCCGCAACGAATCCCACAACAACTGCAAACAATAAAAAGTAGAAAAAATGATCAGGAAGTAGGTTCAGAAGTAACATTGAACGGCCCCCTGAAGTCAGGCTGCCCAAACTCAGAAATTCTGTTCGGATGAAGAAAAATATACAGACTCCAACAATTGCTGCAAAAAGCGTGAGTACCATTGTTTCGGTCATAAATTGTAAAAATATCTGAAAGCGGCTGGCTCCGGTTATTTTCCGGACGCTGATTTCTTTAGAACGTCTCAACGCACGCACCAACGATAAATTTGTATAATTGAAGCAAGCAGACAAAAGGACAATAACGGTTAGGCTTACCATAACTTCAATTTTTTTCTTTGCAAAGATGGAACCCGGCTGGAGACCCGCTTCCCGGGTAACAAATTCCTTCATCGGCTGCAGGGAATACCGGTGCGGTACACCGCTCGAATTGTGGATAGCCACAACGTTAGAAATGGCCGATTCAATATTGGCTACGCTGGCGTCTCCTGCTAAAACCAGATATACATAGCTCTGTGCGTACAGCCGGGGATTCTTACTAAAGCTTCTTCGCCTGATATCCAGGCTGTTCTCTTTGGTTTTCATTGACACCAATACATCGAAACTTAAATGCGAATTGTATGGAGGATCCTCAATCACTCCTGTCACTTTTCCAGTTTTAAAATCCGGGTTGTTCTCGACGGTCAGGATTTTATCGACTGGATCTGAATCACCAAACAGTTTTTTTGCTGCACCTTCTGTTAGCACTATCGATCCCGGATCATTGAACAAAGTGTGCGGGTTTCCTTTCTTAAGGTTAAAGGATAACACATCAAAAAATTCCGCAGTGGTATAATAGCCGCTTGCGACGATGCCTTTGTCCTGTGTTTTAAGTTCAGCTGTCATCTCTCTGTCAAGCACCAGCACCTTTTCAACACCCGGTATTTGCGTCTTGATTTGGTCTCCTATCCAATGGGGTGCACTTGCGAAAACTTCTGCCTCACCTGTCAACAATGGTTTTCTGGAAGTCGTTACTCTGTAGATCCTATCCTTCTTTTCGTGAAAATCATCGAATGACTGAAGTTCCGATAGCAATACAATCATCAATATTCCCACAGACATGCTTAGAGCTAAACCAATGACATTTATTCCAGAGAACAATGCGTTATGTCTGATGGTCCGGATCGATGTCTTCAAGTGATTCTTGAAAATTCCGTAGTATAAAAGACTGGGACCCCGTTCGACCGTTTTAATGAGTCGAGGCCTTAGAACGCTCAGAACATCGCGAATGTATAAAAGGTTTGCTTTCCGTTTACCATGGATTCTCACTCGCA
>CAMLER010000494.1 GCA_946478915.1 uncultured Chryseolinea sp. | reverse complement strand
GTTAGATAAGATTACAGGCTGCAGTTCTTCAACTGTTGGTCTATACGCCAATGGATACCCGATAGGGTAGTAATCCTAAATAATCATACGGATAAATCGGGAATGGTCGAGTCTAACGAATCAGGTGAACCCAGCCTTTTAAGATCTTAGTCTTATTGGGCGACACAATATCAAAAGTTACCTCCGCGACATAATAATATACACCCGTCGACAATTGATTGCCGCTGTTATCGATGCCATCCCAATCAATATATATTGAATTAACATCGTCGCTGGTGGAACCTTCATACGAATATACCTCCTGGCCCCAACGGTTATACACCCTGAAGATCACGGAATCAACAAAGCGCGCACACTTGGTCAAGGCCTCTTCGGATATACCGCAGCCACCTTCTTCCCCCGACAGATTCCGGTCGCTATAAGCGCTTAACAGATCATTACAGCCGTCGCCGTTCGGAGTGAACACATTAGGCAATTCATAATAAGGACAATTATCATTGCAGATCGGGTCGCTCAATTCGCTTTCATTCAGCGACCTGTCGACTGCTGATATACGATAACAATATGCGAACGACGATACACTGGTGTCGATGTAGAAGGTGTCTGTCACGATACCAGCATCTGCTATCAATGTAAAATCTCCGTCTGCTGTTAGCGATCTGTAAATTTTATAACCCAGAATGTTTGTATCGCAACCCTCGTCGCGATCACGGTTCCAGTAGATCGTATTTTGAAAAATATTGGTTCCACAATTATCCTGATCCTGCAAAAACTCCTCACAGTTCAGCGACTGAACCAATAATGTCGGCTTGCAGGGTGGAATTGTATCTCCCACCTGCGCACAGATAATCTGTGAAAAATTCTCCAACGGTTCGTCAATGGCCGGGTTCCCATAGCCACCCCGTGTCATCACGCGGTAACAATAGGTTTGATCATCCGCAAGTTCTCCATTTTGACCTTCGTCTACATACATGAATCCGTTCGTTAACACATCCACCTCATCGATCAATACAAATTCGCTTTCCGGAGCCCCCTCCTCGCCGCGATAAATTTCATGCTTGTTCGGTACAGTCTGAATTTGGTTTGACCACGGCACAAACGCATCCCACGTCAGCATAATGCGTCCTACCTGCGATTGGGCTGTCAGACGAACGGATGACGCAGGGAACGAAGACCCAACTTCTAAATCATTGGCAGCGTATGCTGTTACACTATAATTATAGACATTGTCTTCCGTGTTCAACCCGGTATCCAGATAAGTCGTGTCTGTCAACTCTGCAACCAGAACCGAGTCCGCGCCCCGTGCGAATCCAACCGCGCGATACAAAGCATACCGATAAGGAGGCGGAAACTGGCCAACATCTGCATCGAAAGGCTTTTTCCAGCTGACTCTGATTTCTCCGGCAGACACATCGGTAACATCAACTGAGACATGTGTCATGATCGGAACGTCAGCAAGGATTGGTCCTATGCACGTATCCTTTGAAACGTAACTTTCACCACCGCCCTGCAATGGAAACACAGCAACGAGCCGATAACAATATCGCGCGCCGGGGGCGAGACCTTTTCCACCGTTATTATCCACATAGCTGGTTACAGGAACTTGCTCTGTATTTTTGATCGGTACCTGACCTATCAATTCATAGCCTAGATATGAAGGCATACCCGTCTCACAATTGTCCGGTTCAAATGGAGTTCCGTCCACCTTTCTCCATACTTGCATCGTTTCAGCATTCTGACAGAAGTAGGGATCCCATTCGAGCGTGGTCGAACGATCGGACAAATTCAATTGAACATCTTCCCATTCCGGAGGAGGACCCACAACAGTTATAAACCAGGTCTTAAAAGTTACCAGCTTAGGACCGTTATCGGGGTTGTCAGTAATTTTAAATACTACCTGATAAGGCTGTTGCTTCACATGAACACACTCAGTCTCCCACCGGAATTGCAATTCTGCCGGAGGAGTCGATGGCCGAAAATCATTTACGCCGGGCTTCGGAGTGTATGTAGCGGGTGATTGGTTACTGGGAAAATTAAAAATTTCAGAAAAGGCTTCGATCTTAACATCGTCATTGTCGGGATCGATCCCAAAAATTGTTTCGTCCAATATAGTACCAGCAACTACACAGGTATCCGGCGGAAGAATAAGATCGGGTCTCTCATTGTCACAATCGTCAACAAGAATTTGCATGTCCCGCCGCACGTAGCCCATCTGGTGCCATCTACCGTTGCGCTTTCGCCACTATATAATGTGGAAAGCAATATTGTATTCCCCTATCGCACCGGGCGCATCCCAGGTGATTGTACCTGTGACAGGATTGATGGAAAAAGTGGGCGGACCCAGGCCCTCTTCATTTGCCGTCTCATAATTAGTATAAAACTTTGGATCGTTGGGATCTTTGTAGTTAACAACTTCAGTTCTTCTGTCGCTGAAAGGAACTACCATTGCATACGAAAGGCTATCCTTATCTGGATCGAAAGCGCCAGGGTTGTGTGTCCACGCAACACCAGGACATGCATGATCTATAGGTGGTACCAGCAACCGGGGAGTATCGTTGCAACCCAGAAATGCATCCATCTTGATTACGGTTTCGAGGTAAAAAGTTGTGTTAATGGATCCATCCATGTTAAGCACACCTTCATTCCTGTTGGGCTCGCGATAACTGATCACATATGTTCCGGTTGTTGGATAGGTGTGACTTATCGTATATGAGGCGGTAGCAACAGTACCTTCAGCATCAAGGTCTGGCCGCGGGGTGTTTTCTATTTCGGGTACATATTCCCAGGTCCCATCACCAAAATTGATGATGTCGCGATCTCCGCCAAAACGCACAGTCGAGCCTGTATTGGTATAAACGGTAATCGTGATAATGAAGGTACGGCTGCAATTTTGTCTCACGGCGACAATGTCACCCGCTCTCAAATGCGTCGCACCAGACTCTGTTACAGCAAGTAAGGTGAACAAAGCGATGACGAATGCGGTGCGCCATGTGCTGCCCACAGAGGGAGTGAACTTCATACCAGTGCGGTAAAATCTTTAATACTCAACATCCAACCCATTATAAAGTTACAATATATAACCTTGTTTTGGAACGGTAAAATAACCTTCAAGGTAACGAATCGCGCAACTAAAAAGTCTTTGTATTTTAAAATCTTTTGCGACGAATCATTCGCCAGAGGTTAGTGAGAGAAGAGTTGCCCGTTTGCGGCTCTATAGTTTTCCTTAAAGACTTTTTGAACGTCCGATCCTAGCATCCGGCACACCGGAGTTTGCTATCCCTTGCTTACATTTGGCCTTTTAATTCACCAACGCATGCGAATTGTAGGAGAAATTTCTCACCGTGACTGCAAGATTACCCTATTCTCCTGGAATAATCGATATCTAATCAAGCTGGAAGCGGGTTTTTTAGAACAAACCTATAAGGTCAACCAATTTGATATAACTTCTGAGGACGATCTCTATAAGATCGTGGACGCGCCATTCATCAGCGAAGCGTTGGACCGTTTCAAAGAAATGAATATTAGCCTGCAGTCAGCGATGGAACGCGTTTAAAATGTAGCTTTAAGCAGCGTGATGGATTTTGTTTTATTTTGCACCCCCCATGGAAGTAGTCGAGAAGAAAAATAAAAATAAACGATACAAACCTATTCTGGAGGGTATACCCGATTGGCCGGTTTATCAACTTAGCAAGAACCGTAAGGAGTTTATCGAGGAAGTCGCCCAAAGGACGTTTGCTCAAATAAAAAAAAGTCGCCCTACTGCCAAGCACGTTATCGATGAGATTCAGGCGACAGTTTATCGTGAACAGCAAAGGATGAAACGCAATCGCTGGCGGGTTGACGCAGCGGATGAACCCAGATTTTGGTCTGGAGTGAAGGACGAAGTGGTTGCGCTCGCCGCAAAACCGGGAGAGGAATCTGTCGCGAAGGCCGATGAGCTATTGTATCGGATCATCTTCAGGTATGCAAATGAAATTGCTGGGAATTTTAAAGCGAGCTCGTACCGGCTTACCCGGGAAATTGTTAAGTTCTGGTTCGCCAGATTGCTCAATGGTGCGCGGGTCAAAAAGTTTGGGGCTTTTTTCCGAAACCGCTATACCCTGCGCGACAAAATCCATATTGTGGGAAAAGTGGGTATGCTTCGTAAACTGGCAAAAGAAGGAACAGTGGTGATGGTGCCCACGCACTTTAGCAACCTTGATTCTATACTCATCGGCTGGATCATTCATTCCCTTGGCCTGCCTGCCTTTATTTACGGCGCCGGGCTGAACCTGTTTAACATCAAGATCTTCGCTTACTTTCTGAACAGTCTCGGGGCCTACAAAGTAGACCGGAGAAAAAAGAAC
>CAMLER010000493.1 GCA_946478915.1 uncultured Chryseolinea sp. | reverse complement strand
AATCCCAAAACCTAAAATTTCAATCGATAACGGAGAAAATTCTTCTCCAGCGGATTTTATGCAATAGATCGGCGTACTTGTCCACCGAAAACCAAATGAATAGCGGTTTTCCTACGATATGGTCGGCTGGTACGTAACCCCAGTATCGCGAATCCAATGAATTGTTCCGATTGTCGCCCATCATGAAATAGTAATCCTGCGTGAAAGTGTAGTTACTCACCGTCTCTCCGTTGATCACTAAAGATTGCTTGGAGAGAGTCACGTTATCGTGATGTTCGTAAAGGCGAATGGTTTCTCCATACATTGCCAAGGTTGACTCATTGATTGGTACAGTAGTTCCTTTTCTTGGAATAACGACCGGTCCATAATTATCGCCATTCCACGAATTATTCATTGCTGATGGAAAAATATCAGCGTCTGGATCATCGCCGGTAGTGTGATCTTTTTTGATTGAAGTAATGTATGATGCAGTTCTTAATTCAGTGTGCTGTGACTTCGTCAGCAAGATTTTGTAAATGGCAGTTCCATCCTGTGTTCTTCCAAGGAAATAATAATCGTCCGGATCAATGCCAATTCTAACAAAATTCCGCTTGTTGATTTCATCGCTCGCCGTTACCAGATAACTATACTTCATGTCGGTGGGTTCGGGCAGCGCATTACTATTTACGAAGAGTTTGCGATCCTTTATTACAAGTGTGTCTCCAGGAATACCTACACACCTTTTAACATAAAACTTTTTTAGATCGATCGGTCTTTCTATGCCATCGTTCATCTGAAGATCAGGCACATTAAAAACCACGGCGTCTTCCCTTTTCACTTGGCTAATGCCGGGTAACCTCCAGGACGGCAATTCAATCCATGTGAGATAGGAAGGAATTTCGGTACCCCAGATTGTTTGATGTGTCAATGGAATCTGTAGCGGTGTCCGTGGTGTCCGCGCGCCATAATGCAACTTGCTAACAAATAAATAATCTCCCACCAAAAGTGAGTTCTCCATGGAAGGTGTGGGTATTACATACGCTTCAACAGTACCCCATCGAATCAACGTCGCAACGACTACCGCAAAAACAATAGCGTCACGCCATTCCTGCAATTTGGACTTTGGTTTTGACTCCTTTTTACGAAAGAACGATTTCCAATCCATAAAACATAAATTTTCTTATCAGTCGCAGACCAATTCAATAAATTACAATGAGTAGAAAATTTTTGCCGGTTGCTTGACCATTTGTCAAAACTTCCGAAATGTTTTTAAATTATGAATGATTTGCGATCACAATTTCAAATCAACTATTCTTCAACCTAATATCGAACCATCGAAATGAATAAGATCCTTATGTTCTTTGGGCTATTTACCCCAACGATTCTTTGTGCTCAATCTGTCGAATCAAATCAATTTGTTCTCTTTGATAAAGAATTTACGTATACAAAATCCGATGCAGATAATTCCGTTCCCAGCAAATCACATTATTATATCAAGGGTGAAATGCTTAATCCTGATCGACCGAAAGATTGGACTACGCCAGTGAATTATAGGAATGGCACCGTTCACATTCGGCTAGAAGTCATTGAAAAGCCGGCCGGTAGCGCGCCAACAACATGGACGCTTTGTTACATACCCAACAAGGGAAAGGGTAACGGATACGGATGTACAAATACGGGTGTTTTCCATGAGACCGGAATTTACGAGCGCGATGTTGCCATGACTTCTTTTTGGCAGAACGAATCAATCGTATGGGAGGAAGGCATAAAACAAATGGACCTTGTCATCAAGGACGATAGCGGTGGTCAGGGACACGCGCATAAACGCAGTGATCATGAAAAATTTTTTCCAACAAGAGTTCGCATAACGATGATACAGGTCGCAGAAGGTGCTACGTACAAACCTTAATAGGATAAATTAATTAAGTAAATCTGGTTCTAAACAATGTATAGAATGTGGTGTGTTATAATTCTACTGAACACACGAAATACTCGTTGCCTGATTCATCACACAATCCCTGCACAGCTAAAAAACTCAATACCGAAATTTCCAAAAATTATACCTGGTTCGCAGTAATCGTCCAGCCTTTTGTTGTAAACACAAAAATGATGATTCCCGTATAGCATTAACCTGTTGAGCAAGTTCTAAAAATTGAATACATTTAGCTACTTACTTCCAAAGCTGTGGATCTTTCTTACAAAAAAATCCTTTGGAGAACGTTGTGCATTGGCTGTGGCATTACTTTAGCAGTCGGATGTAGCAGGCAACCACTTTTCATAAATTCTACAGACAATATTCCTATAGCCTACGAAACGCAGGGATTTGGAAAACCGGCAATTGTATTCGTTCATGGCTGGTCGTGCGATAAGAGTTACTGGAAAAATCAGGTCGATGCATTTTCTCAAAAATATGAAGTAATTACGTTAGACCTTGCTGGTCATGGTGAATCAGGTATAGAACGTGACGACTGGACGATCGAATCTTTCGGAGGCGATGTTTCGAAGGTAATTGAAAAACTTGGCGTTACCGACGCAATTCTAATAGGGCATTCGATGGGGGGAGATGTCGTGGTGGCCGCTGCCCAACGGCTTCCCGGACGAATTAAAGGACTGATATGGGTCGATACCTATAAAGAGTTGGGCAAGTATCGAACAGTAGAGCAAAGTGAGTCTTTCATAGCACCATTTAGAAACGCGTTTAAGGAGAAGACCAACTCTTTTGTAAGAAGTATGTTTCCACCGGGAGCTAATCCGTCGTTGGTGAACAAAATAGCAAATGACATGTCATCCGCTCCGCCGGACATTGCAATAGGCGCCTTAAGGTCCGCAATTACCTATGACCGAAAAGTAACGGTAGCCCTGGACGCACTTGATCTGCCGGTAATCGCCATCAATCCTGATAGACCGATAACCGACAGTGTCTCAATGAAAAAATACGGTGTACAGACTATTATCATGCACGATGTGGGCCATTTTCCAATGCTCGAAAAGCCGAATGAATTCAACAAGATGCTTGCAAAGGCAATAGAAGAAATCAAAAGCCGCTAGCAAACTTGAAAAAAATTAAGATTGAAGAATCCGGAGGTATGCCGTCCATGGTCCGACAGCCTCTTTGTATTGCTTTGCCAATACCCTCGAGATTTGGGCGATATGATTGAGGTCATGAACCACCCAGGTTGAAAGCAATTGCGACAATTTAACTTCACCAAAATCCGGATGTATGCCGGTTGCATCGAAGCTCTTTTGGCTGATGCTCATACTTCGCAATTGCTGTATATTTTTCCTGCGGAGTTTTTCGAATTCTGTAAGAAGTTCCGCCATTGATTTATCTCTGCCCACCTGAAATTGCGCGAACCTATCGAATGGGCTAAATCTTTTTGAGCCACCTTCTGAAAGTATAATTTCAGTTCTAGGCATCCAGTCGGTGAGTTCCCCGTGAATGAGATGGCCCACTACATCATAGGAACTCCATGTTTCCTGGCCTTCGTTTGAAAAAATCCATTCATCCGAGAGGCCATCTAATAAACTTCTCAGTACAGAAGGCGTACGTTCCAGGATCTCTATTGAATGGTCGAGGTTGAAATTCATAGATCAATGGCATTTAGATCAAAAGTAAAAAACGGGTTGTTTCAGAACAATGGGGTGTCTGTAGTCTTCACACCACAGGTTCAGGATATACAATCCATTACGTACTGGCTAAGCTCGAAGTTTCAATTGCCCTGGTCACGAATTCAGAGAGGATTTCTTGAAGCCTGACTAGAGTAACTGGTACATGTTCCTCCCCTTCTATCGAACGACTCCAAATGCAGTTCAACCCCGTCGGGGTTTAACAGAAATTCCAAAAAAAAATTACGTAACGATTAAGCACCGGCACAACCTCACAAAAAAAAATTGATTCAAAAATTAATAATAGAAATTTCGTTATGAAGGCCCGGAGTCAACCGCTGAGGTATGCTCCAGACACCTTAACGGTCAGGCCGACTATTTAGCATAGGCCAACCGTTAGACCAGATATGAAGCATCATCGCGTTCTATAAAAACTTAAATCATAGATCTCTTTCCGACCTGTTTCTATTACGCCGCGTGTCCCTCGATATTATCCGCTGATAAAAATCGGTGTACATCGGGTATCTCTAAAGATTAAAAGCACTATATTTCAAATAGAGCGCAGGCGCCCTACCCTATTCCTTCACCATATAAATACCAATATGCAAATGAAGAAAAAACCTACTTCCGAGATGCCCTGGCGAAAGCCGATCATGTTAACAAAGGCATTTTATTTTATTGTATTGGCGATACTCACGGGAAGCTCATGCCAGAAAAGCACCGAATCTCAAGAATCAACGGGAGAAAATATAAAGGGAGTAGTAACGGGAAAAAATGGTCCAGAGGCCGGAG
>CAMLER010000492.1 GCA_946478915.1 uncultured Chryseolinea sp. | reverse complement strand
ATTTTTTGAAACTGGAGGTCATTTTCTTCGCGGGAAACCGGGTGCCAATTTCCTCACCCTTAAGTATCCTGATGATGACATCCCCCGTTCTTCCGTTTCCGATATGGACAGGAATACCCATCCTTGCAATTTTTTCGGACGTTTGACATTTGGTCAAAATTCCACCTCGACCAAACCCGGATTTTTTTCGCACCGCGACTTGGGTGAGGTCGATTCGTCGCGGATCATACGTCGTCATGATCGACGTTCCGGGAGTATCAGGGTCGCCATCATAAATTCCATCGACATTAGTAAGTATTATCAAAATGTCGGCGTTCATCATGGCGCTTACAAGACCAGCAAGTTCGTCGTTGTCTGTAAACATCAGCTCGGTGACCGATACAACATCGTTTTCATTTATAATCGGTACAATTTGATTGTTCAAGAGTGCAGTCAGGCAGTTTTGCATGTTCAGATAATGCGTGCGGCTCTTGAAATCTTCTTTCGTTACCAAAACCTGAGAGCAAAGTATTTTTTGTTCCTCAAATACGTCTTTGTATAAGGATATTAGCTTAACCTGTCCGATAGACGCGAGGACCTGCCTTTGAATAACGGCATCTGCCTTCTTTTGAAGTTGAAATAAACTCTTACCGGCAGCCACAGCTCCAGACGATATCAGCAAAACCTGGTACCCCTCGTCTTTTAAAATTTTTATCTGCTGCGAGATATTATGAATCACATCAACATCGGGGAATCCTTGCTTATTCGTAATGACATTTGAACCGACCTTAATGGCAATTACTTTCTTCTTCGAGCTACTCATCGGATCCAAGTATAGCGTTTTCAACGGTGCTGCGCAATGGCGTTATTTGTTAATAGTTATCCGTTATCCGTGTCGCTCGAGCATAACTCGTGCTGTACCAATAGTGCCCATTTTGATAATATAGCAGATCCTTGGATCGGGCGCACACCCACTCCCAACACCCGCGCCCACGATTAACTAATAACGGATAACTAATAACGGCCCAGGGTGCCGATCCATTCATAACAAACTACTTCATATAATTGCACTTTCTACGTTAATTCGCATAAATCCATTATTGCATGAGGATCCCATTGTGTTTATTCCTGATCGTTTCATCTTCGATAAATTGCCTTAGTCAAAATCAGCCGAGTGCCGCGCATATAAAGCAGAAACTAAAAAAGTTAAACGTGCTCGGTTCGGTGTTGTACGTAGCGGCTCATCCCGACGATGAGAACACCCGTATCATTTCCTACATGGCTAATGATAAATTGATGGAGACAGCGTACCTGTCCATGACGCGAGGTGATGGCGGCCAAAACCTGATCGGGCCTGAAATCCGTGATCTTCTGGGATTGATCCGCACACAGGAACTTCTTGCCGCGCGAAGCATTGATGGCGGTAAACAATTCTTTACGCGCGCCATCGACTTCGGATTTTCAAAGTCAGCAACAGAAGCATTTAAGATCTGGAACAAGGAGGAAATACTTAGCGATGTGGTTAAAGTGTTCAGGCAGTATCAGCCAGATGTTATTATAACCCGATTTCCGCCCGACGCGCGCGCCGGGCATGGGCACCATACTGGCTCAGCAATCCTGGCGCAGGAAGCATTCGATTTGTCAGCGAAGAGCGATCAGTTTCCGGCACAGGTGAAAGAGTTTGGAACATGGCAACCAATGCGATTATATACAAACACAGGCCGGTGGTGGAACACAACGATCAACGAAAAAACACCAGGGATAGTAACACTTAACGTCGGCGGATATAACCCATTATTGGGTAAGTCGATGACGGAGATAGCAGCATTGAGCAGCAGTCAGCATAAGAGTCAGGGGTGGGGAAGACCAGGCGAGCGCGGCTATGCAGCGGAATATCTGGAATACATGAAGGGAGCAAGAGCAGAAACGGATTTATTTGAAGGAATAAATACCACATGGAGCCGCCTAAAAGGCAGCGGGAAAATTCAGGAACTGGTAACTCGAGCAATTCAGAACTTCTCCGAAGAAAGTCCATCAACACTGGTTCCCATTTTGTTTCAAATCAGAAAAGAGATTTTAAGACTTGAAAATGGTGTTTGGAAAACGCGGAAGCTGACAGAAGTTGAGCAACTTATTCAGGATTGTCTAGGACTTTATGTGGAAGTGAAGGCCTCTTCGTACCGGATCACTCCCGGCGATGTAGTTGAGATAACGAGCGAAGTAATCAACCGATCAGATGTCGCAGTTAATCTCGCTCAAATTTCTGCCCCGGATGTCGGATATGATTCTACTTTTTCATTCGATCTGCAAAACGATGTATCCCGCAGTTTCAAAACCATTCGAGCATTGAAGCCCACCGAACCATATTCGGATCCCTATTGGCTGCATGACCCCCACGAGCAGGGCAGATTTAATGTAAAAGATAAATCACTCATTGGAAGAGCGGAAAATGAACCGGCTGTCATTTTTCAGTTTAAACTAAGAGTGGGAGAGGAGTTGTTGCTGGTCAACAGGCCATTGATTTATAAATGGACAGACCCTGTTAAGGGAGAATTGCAACGGCCAGTTGAAGTAGTGCCGGCTATCTCGGTCGATCTTGCGGACAATGTTTTAATTTTTAATGATGATCAACCGCGAATAATCAATGCAACCCTAAAATCGTTTACAGGAAAGGCAACGAAGGGACTGTTAACGCTTCAGCTGCCGGCTGACTGGCAATCGGACCCATCGTCTGCTGAATTCGAGCTAAACGGACGGGAAGAGGAAAAGATAATTTCATTCAAAGTATATCCGGGAAAAACGGAAGTTACATCGGTGTTGGGCGCTGTTGCAGAGGTACAGGGAACAAAATATGATCGCGCGGTACGAACCATTTCTTATGATCATATACCCACTCAAACTTACTTGCCCAAAGCGCAAGCCAAAGTTGCACGTATAAATTTGAAGAAAGAGGGTCAGCTTATAGGCTATATACCCGGTGCTGGTGACGATATCCCCACCGCGCTACGAACCATGGGATATGAAGTCTGGGAGATGAAACCCAGTGAGGTGACGCATGATAACCTAAAACGGGTTGATGCTGTGGTACTTGGGATTCGGGCGTTGAATGTTAATGATCGTATCCGTTCGATGATGCCTATTCTCCTGGAATATGTTCGGGTAGGCGGTGCGTTGGTTGTTCAATACAATACCAATGGCCGGCTGGAGACAGATGCTTTTGCGCCTTTTCCGATGAAGATTTCGAGAGAACGGATAACGGATGAGTTATCAGAGGTCAGAATTCTCAAACCCGAGCATGCTCTTTTAAATTATCCGAATAAAATTTCTGCACGTGACTTTGATGGTTGGGTACAAGAGCGCGGACTTTATTTTCCCAACGAGTGGGATTCGCACTATGAAGCGTTGTTGTCCATGAACGACGACGGAGAAAGTAACAGGGATGGCGCATTATTGGTTGCAAAGTATGGAGATGGACACTATATCTATACCGGACTGTCATTTTTCCGTCAGCTGCCTGAAGGTGTGGCTGGCGCATACAAACTGTTTGCTAATATGGTTTCTGCAGGAAAGTCGAAACGAACCAAAAGTTAAAATCTAGCGCCTTCTGAGAATGAAACACCTCCACGATAAGCCACCATTATTTAAGTCATGGCGCGGATGGTATTGGCTAGTGCTCGGAGCGCTCGTTATTCAAATTATTTTTTACTCCTGGCTGACAATCTCTTTTTAGAATTAAGTATACGCCAAAATAGCATATAGAATCAGCATGAATTATCTGGATTGGATTGTACTCTTTGGCACTGTGTTATTCATTGTTGCCTTCGGCACCTGGAAAACACGTAAGACGTCGACCATGGAAGGATATTTAAAGGCTGATAATTCCATGAAATGGTGGATGATGGGTGTCTCCATAATGGCAACACAAGCAAGTGCAATTACCTTTCTGTCCACAACGGGTCAGGGGATGGAGGACGGCATGCGATTCATTCAGTTTTATTTCGGTCTGCCTATCGCCATGGTTATCATTTCTATAACCATGGTTCCTATCTATTATAAACTTAAAGTATTCACGGCTTACGAATATCTCGAAGGCCGCTTTGATGCTAAAACCCGATCGCTCGCTGCACTTTTGTTTCTAATCGGACGTGGTGTATCTGCTGGCATCACGCTGTTTGCGCCTTCATTGATTTTATCGACCATCCTACATTGGCCGGTGGCGCTGACCACTTTTATCATCGGTACGCTTGTTATTATTTATGTGACGTCTGGTGGAACAAAGGCTGTTAGTCTTACTCAACGCCAGCAATTGGCCGTGGTCATGATAAGCATGATCATCGCTGGTGGAATTGCCTTGTACAAATTGCCCAACCACATTTCTTTCGGCGACAGTATTCAAATT
>CAMLER010000491.1 GCA_946478915.1 uncultured Chryseolinea sp. | reverse complement strand
TCAGGATTTCAAGGGATTCTCTGTTGTGCGGTAAATGAGTTTGCGATAAGGCAAGGTATAAGCTACAGGGCATAAGGAATAAGGGCAACGCACTATTAACCTATTCACTTTTAACTAATAACAGAAACTATTCCGCCGGATAACGGATAACGTTAGTGCCTGATACCACACTCCTTGCAAAATTTCATCTTATTAGCAGGACGTTTTTTCGGCGGACGTTTATGTCCGAAATATGAGGGATCAGAATATTGAGGAGTCATGAGCATTTTCTCATTTTTTCTGCGAACCTTCACCAATGCCTCCATACGATCGTAATACGCTTTTTCAGAATTATAAGTCGGCCCTTTCGTTTCAGCTCGCTTCCGAGCCTCCTTTGGAAGATGGCGCTCCTTGGGCAACGGGTCCACTGATGACGGACCTAATTCCGACTCGGAAGAATTTCGCTGTTTTCTTTTCTGCGCGTAGGAAACCGAAACCAACAGTATCAAAAATAATGACAATAGTATTCTCATTGCGATTCTATAAAAGTAAAACTAATTATCGGATGAAATATTGCCCTGTTTTCTTAATTGCTCCCTGATAACACTTTTAGTGGGAAATGTTCCCGCAATACACCATTTATCTGATCTTGGGCTTCTCCATGGCCTGCTGACGACGAAATATCCACGGTGGCACCGGATTATTTTCCTGCCAAAGACCTCGTCCCTTCCGCTGAGCCCACGTTCTGTAAGGCTCGAGGTCCATGATTGCATCCTTTTCCGCAGTCCATGCTAACCCTTGTTTCAGCATTTCTATTCGTATATCGTTTCGATCCTCGGTGGTAACAATAGCCAACAAATTTCCAAAAGAATCCTTGCCCTTAATGTCCAATGAAACCTGCTTATTCAAAACCATTTCTTCAAGATATTTCTGTGCCTCTGTTCCGAACCTTTGGCCAAGCTCTGGACTATCAATACCGTAAAGCACGATCCTCAAATTTCTTTTGTCACTGGTAAATACCTGTATTGTATTTCCATCTTCAACCTTCGTCACTTTTGCGCTGACAATATTAATTGCGCCGACATCCCTCGAAAAGAGCAGTCCGAAAAGAACTAACGACAACAATCTCATTTTATTGAATCCCCGATCGACTTTCCCATTACAAAGATGCAATGGAATAGTTGTGCCCAAATTAGTCATGGCCATCTCTCCTTTCGTATGTAAGATTGAACTGGAACTTAAGCTGATTAAAGCAAAAAGCTCACCACAGAAAATTCTCGATGTAGGGACAATAAAACAATGGCTTGACCAGTTCGATCATAACGGAGTGGGTACTGAAAATCAGAATCTATTTATTACTGCAATATTTGTCAATCTGGAAACGCGCCTTGTCGTCGCCAAACTCGACAGCCTTCCTCCAGTCAAAACATGCCTTCGCGTTTTCCTTCAATTGATAATAAAAATTTCCGCGTTGTTTATAGTACATGGCATTTTTGGGTTCAATGCGTATAGCTTCATCCATATCTGAAACACCTGCACCGACGTCATCAAGTTGTGACTTGCAGGTAGCGCGATTGTAATATGCCAATCCATCTTCCGGATTCAATTGTATTACCTTATTGTAATCTAGCATTGCGCCTTCATAATCTTCAATACCCTCTTTAACCAACGCTCTGTTAAAGTGCGCGTCTACATTTTTTGGGTCCAGATCAAGAGCTTTGTTTAAAGAAGTCACTGCAGACTTAACGTCTTCCAGAGCAATGTACGCACGTCCACGGTTAAGGTATAATGCAACCGTTGTTTCACCAGATTTTTCGGCGTTCTCAAAATCAGTCAAAGCGCCGGGGAAATCCTCTTCCTCCATACGCATAAGCCCTCGCTTGTAAAACACTTCCTTATCTTTTACACCGGAGTCAATCAACTTGTCATAGTAATCTCGGGCGGGAGGAAACTTTTGAAGGTTGTAATAACTATTACCCAGCCATCGGAACAATTCAGGATCGGGCTTTTCTGAAAGCTGTTCAACTTCCCTGAAATCCCTGATTGCTTCTTCATATTTCTTTGTGATATAATAGGCCTGTCCACGATTGTCATAGGCTTTGGTGTAGGTTTTACGCAACCCGATAGCTCGCCCGAAGTCAGCAATAGCGGCGGTATAATCTTCAAGCTTGAAATGAGCTTTTCCTCTGTTATTGAACAAAACCGGATCCTGAAGGTCCAAGGCCACTGCCTGGGTATAGTCTTGAATAGCAGGGGTGAAATCGTTGCTGATAAATCGGGCATCGCCACGATGAAAGAAAGCGAGAGCATATTTCGGATCCTTTTCAATAGCCATAGAGAAATCCTTAATAGCCTCATCAAATTTTTTCGCCTCATATCGGCAAGAGCCGCGCATATCGTAAGCGTTAGCGGTGGAAACTCCTGAGTTTATAGCTTTGTCCAGGTCAGTGAACGCACCATTATAGTCCTTAAGCATAAACCGGGCTGTACCTCTCTTGAGAAATAGCTCTGCTTCTGACAAGCCTGATTCAATAGCCTTGCTCAGGTCAGGAATTGCTTTCTCAAATTCTTTCAGTTCTATGTACGAACCACCGCGTGCAACATACACGTTGACGTCCTTTGCTCCTCCCTCGACCGCCTTCGTAAGCGCATCAACAGATCCCTTGAAATCATTCGTATGATAGCGTGAAACGCCCAGCATTGAAAATTCGTCGGTATTCGCTTCGTTGCGAGTCACAACGATCGCCAAGTCAGCAATGGCATCAGGATATGCCTTCAACTGATAGCGTGCGGCAGCCCTGTTTTTCAAAGCCTGCGTATAATCTGATTTTATTCCGATCGCCCGATCAAAATCCCCAATTGATTCTTTGACTAAACCAAGATTCAACTTTGACTTCCCGCGATTGTTAAAAATTACTTCATCATTTTGACCAAGAGAAATAGCTTTGTCATATGCTTCGATAGCTCCCTTGTAGTTACTTTCTTTGAAGCGGGCATTGCCTAAGGGATAGTAGACGTCTTTATTTTTACTCTCGAGCGAAACAGCCTTTTCAAGATGAGGCAGCGCCTCCTTATCTTTTTGTAGTGCTACATATGAAAGTCCCAATGCTTCGTAGATACTCACATCCCCTTTGCCGCCCTGAACATATTTTTCAAGATCATTTATTGCACCATTAAATTGCTTTTGATGGTAGGACGAAAGCCCGCGCTTCAAATAAAGGTCTGCTTCCTTTTCTCCATTGGTTTCGGCTGTATTTAATGCATCGATCGTGCTTTTATAATCATTCGCATCGAATTTCAGATATCCAGTGTAAAGGTAGACTCTGCTGTCTTTAACGCCGGCTTGGACCGCCTTATCCAGACTTCTGAGGGCCATATCCTTTTTGCCAAGGTTATAGTAGGAAACCCCCAACATCTTTGACACTTCGGGGGTTTCGGCTTCAGCTTTCGAAGCTTCAAGATCGGCCGACGCACCGGCATAATCCTTCAATGAGAACTTTGCCGTCCCACGATTCAACAACGCTTTGCTATATGCCGGATTAAGTTGAATTGCTTTATCAAAATCGGGGATTGATCCGGCGATATCATTAGCATTAAATTTGGCCTTGCCGCGATTGTTGAAAACTATCGGATCATTTATCCCGAGTTTTATTGCATTGTCATATTGCTTGATCGCTGATGTAAAATCGCCCTTCTGGAATTTAAGATCGCCCAGGTTGCGCGAAGCGTCTGCATCATCGGCGCCCATCGACAGCGCTTTCTCCAAATCCTTTTCAGCATTCACAAAATCTTTCTGAATAAATTCAGCGTTTCCCTTGAAAAGAAATATTTCTTTTGACGAAACTCCACCAGCAATTGCGCGTGTGAGCGATTCGATAGCACCACCATATTCTTTGGTCTTGTATTGACATAGTCCAAGGCTGCTAAAGACGTCTTTATCGGTTATGCCCATTGATACAGCCGCTGATAATGCCTTGATAGTCTCTACACAATTTCCTGTGTGCGCATGACTTAGACCCAGCATGCGAAATACATCCTTATCTCTTACATTCTTCTGAATAGCCCTATCCAACGCTTCGGCAGCACCTTTGTAGTCTTGCAATGTAAATTTTGCAGTGCCCACCTTTTGGTGGATTTCTGCATCATTTCTTCCGGCAGCAAGCAGTTTCTCGAAGTCGGCCACACTTCCTTTCCAGTCCTCAAGCTGATACTTCGCTTCTGCACGATTTTCAAGAGCCTTATCATAACCCGAATTCACTTCAAGGGATTTGTCGAAATCTGTAATAGCACCCTTGAAATCTTTCAGGTTAAACCTGGCCTTTCCACGGTTGTTGTATAGTATAGCGTCAGCGTTGCCTCCATTTTGAATAGCCTTATCGTAGTTACTAATGGCCTCGCGATAATATTCAGATCTGAATTTGCAATTTCCAAG
>CAMLER010000490.1 GCA_946478915.1 uncultured Chryseolinea sp. | reverse complement strand
CAGTAAATTTCAATGATAAAATCTGCGAAGCTGATTACATGGACAAAACCAATCACGATGAAGCGCAAAAAAAAATATATATACGCGAGAGGCTGGAATACCGACCTAATTTTCTGACCTATGAAGAGTGCGAGAGGATTATAGAGGTTGCCAGTGACCAGTTTGAAAGGAGCATGATCACTACTGATGGCAAGCAACACGTTGTCTCCAACTATAGGACCAGTTATTCGGCATTCCTACATGATATTGATCCCTTATTTAAATCACAAATCCTTAATAAAGGAAAATCCCTCCTGAGCCGCCGACAATATACCGAATTTGAAAACATTCAGTGCGTTTCCTACACGGCAGGTCAAGAATTCCGGGCACACTTTGATTCTGGTACTGACTTGCAGCGAAGGTATACAATCCTGGTTTACCTTAATGATGAGTTTGAAGGAGGCGGAACGCATTTTCCGATGCTAGGACTGACTATAAAACCGGAACGGGGTAAAGCTGTACTTTTTCAAAACCTGGACGACGCGGGACATGTTGATATCTATTCATTTCATGCAGGGTTACCGGTTGGCTATGGCAAAAAATTTGCGTGCAACATTTGGGTAAGATAATGTTATAAAAAATGAAAATACTATTTATAATTCTCTGTTTGGGCATTGTCACTGGCTACACAGATCCGGACCAAGAACGCTTAAAGACCTTCATCAACAAGCTTGAGAGGCTTAAGAACCGACAGAATGAGGCTACCTATAAATGGCCAATGCCCTCTTATTCGCCTTCGATACACGACCCCATGCCACAGACTAATGTGAACAAAGTTGACGAGGAAACGGGACTCGAATATTCGGTCCACAAGAACCTTATTCTCGATAGGTCACTTCAGTTTGAATTGAACCTTGCATCTGGTGTAGTTTCAGATCTCAAGACTGGCAAAAAATTTTCTTATTTCGAGCTAATCGAAGAGAAGACAAACAAAAAAAATAACAGCAAGCTATGACGGTGGTGACGAACTTGCTTCCAAGGGCGCTAATTGTGTGTATGACATTACTGGTAGCCTTGCCGTGCATTTCCCAGATAAGGTTTCAAAACGATACAGTGTATAAATTTTCTAATACCATACTGAAGGCCAGCGAACAGAACGGGTCTGTAGATTACTCAAAGGCAGCGCAGGATTTTTCGTTCATTTCGGATTATCGTAATATGATGATGTGCGACAGCAAAGTGAGAAAACAATTCGGAAAAATAAACAGAACTGATAGTAGCTACTTTTTGGACTTTAAGGTCGTCGACGCTAAAGATTACATTGTAGAAAAGGCAAAAAGTGAACAGATCATCATCATTAATGAGGCGCACCACATTCCTTACCATAGGGTCTTTATTGCTTCTCTCCTTAAGGACCTTTATCAGGCCGGCTTTCGCTATTATGGAGCCGAGACCCTGAATTATCTTGACAGCACGATCAACGAACGCAAGTACCCCATTATAAACAGTGGATACTATACCGTAGAACCACAGTTTGGAAATCTCGTTCGAGACGCGCTGAGCATGGGCTATACTATCTTCGGGTACGAAGCAAGAAGTGTAGAATCCTTTAGCAGTCCAAAACAAAGAGAGATAGAGCAGGCGTTGAATATCCAGAAAGTACTTCTAAAAGATCCAAAAGCAAAAATTCTGCTACATGCTGGCTATGATCACATCAGAGAAGATTCAATGAAAGGAGGTTGGGAAAAAGCAATGGCAGCGCGGCTTAAAGACCTTACGGGCATCAATCCATTCACTATCGACCAAGAGGTCTTAACAGAACGAGCTGAGCGCGCTCTCGAAAATCCGTATTACCTAATGATTGATGTAAGGAGACCTTCGGTCCTTATTGACAAAAACGGTGACGCGTTCCGTGGTCCGAAGGGAACTCATTTATATGACGTAAGGATGGCGCATCCGAGAACAAATCTCGTCAGGGGTAGGCCCGACTGGTTGCTTGCGAATGGTGCAAAATTTATTGATGTGCCCCAACATAAAGTTGGTGGATTTCCATGCCTGATTCAGGCATATAAGATTGGAGAGAATATTGATGAGGCCGTTCCAGTGGATGTATTTGAAATATCGGGCCCAGATGATTTCAAACCGTTGGCTCTCAGACCCGGGAAATATATGGTGCTTGTTAAACGTTTCGATCTCCACGTTTCTAAGTTCGAGCTTTCGGTCAAATAAGCACTTAGAGCTTTAACTCAATCTGTTTCTTAACCAACCGGTAATAGGCACCATTTTCGCGGTGAAATAACTCATGATGGGTGCCCGATTCAGTGATTCTTCCTTGTTCAATTAAGATGATTTGATCAGCCTGTTGAACGGTACTGAGGCGATGTGCAATAATGATAACTGTGTGGTTGGGGAGAAACTCGCTCAAATTGCTTAATATCATCGACTCGTTGTTTGCGTCGAGAGCATTTGTCGCTTCGTCAAGGAAGATAATAGGCGGATTCTTGTAGACAACCCTCGCTATAAGAATACGCTGCTTCTGGCCTTGGCTCAGGTTTGAACCGTCGCTTCCTATTTTTGTATTATACCCGAGGGGTAGGCTCTCAATAAATTCATGTATGTTAGCTATTTTAGCCGCCTCAACCACTTTTTCATAATTAATGTCCTGTCCGGATATTGCGATATTGTTCGCGATAGTATCTGAAAAGATAAACCCATCTTGCATGACCGCTCCGCACATATCTCTCCATCGCTCAGGCTTTATGCATGATAATTTTGTCTTTCCGTAATAAATCTCCCCTTCGGTAGGTTCGTAAAGTTTAAGGAGAAGTTTGCCTAGTGTTGTCTTTCCGCCGCCACTAGGGCCAACTATTGCTGTAATCTTATTGGCTGGTATTTTGATGTTCACCGATTGTAATACGGCTGGCGAGCCGGAGTCACCGTATCGGAAGCCTACGTTAGAAAATCCAATTTGCTCCCCAACTTTCATCACACCGGTGTCCATCGTCACGGAACTTCCTTCATCCTCTTCCTCGTGAACTTCCCTCAACCGTTCTATGCTAATCATTGCATCCTGTGTTGTATGAAGGAATCCAACAATCTGAAGGAGTGGCAAATTCAGTTGGCCTAGTATAAATTGAACAGCGAGCATCATTCCAAGTGTCATTTGACCATCCATTACAGCTTTGGCTGCAATCGCAGAAATCAACACATTCTTTATTTCATTGATCAACGCTCCACCGTTATTTTGATATTGTTCAAGGTGTAGGACTTTTATTTGATTCTTAAAAAGTTTTGCTTGGATGCTTTCCCAATCCCATCGTTTTTGACGCTCAGCATTGTTTAGCTTGATCTCTTGGATACCGAAAATTAACTGAAAAATACTTCCTTTGTTAGCCGATTCTAGCGCGAAGTTTTTGTAGTCCAGCGTCCGTCGTCTGCGCAGGAACAGCACAGCCCACACGATATATATCGTGCTTCCTATAAGGAAAATGACAAACACTGTCCGGTTGTAATATGCAAGCACTAACCCGAAAATAACCAAATTGAAAAAAGAGAATATTATACTTATCGCCGTTCCGGTAAGAAACGTCTCGATCCGCGCGTGATCATCAATCCTTTTAACAATATCGCCGGCGGTTCGCGAATCAAAGAAATTCATTGGAAGTTTCATGAGCTTCATCAGAAAGTCCGATATCAATGAAATATTGATACGACTATTAATATGAAGCAATATCCATCCCCTTAGAATACTCAGTCCCGTTTGTCCGACAAACAGCGCGATCTGTGCCATCAGAATCAGGTAAATAAAATTGAGGTTGCGTTGATTAATGCCTACATCGACGATTGATTGCGTAAGGAACGGCAGAAGGAGCTGTAGCACCGTACCAACAACCATTCCAAGCACAAGTTGAAGAATGAGCTTTTTGTAACGATAGAGGTGATGGAAGAGAGGCAAAACGCTGGGCTTACCTGGTTGTTTCTCATCCTGTTCATAAAAAGCCGGCGTTGGTTCAAGGAGCAAAACCCGGCCTTTTAACTCCATGACATCGGTAGCTATATTCGGATCCCCGCCCCTCCAGCCGTTTCCAAATTCCGGCAAACTGTACGTCATCATACCGAATGCAGGGTCGGCAACATAAATCTTATTTTTTTTTATTTTATAGACGACGGCAAAATGCTTGTTATTCCAATGGACAATACAAGGTAACGGCGACTCTTCTATGAAATCCCGAAGCTTAACTGAAGCCCCCATTGTACGAAATCCCAAAGACTCCGCTGCTGAGCTAAGCCCTGCCATCGAAACCCCTTCGCGATTAAGATGTGTTTTTAGCCTGAGCTCCCTTAGATTAATCCTTTTCTTGTAGTAACGGGCTATCATCAAAAGGCATGTTGGCCCGCAAACGGGTCGCGCCGCCGCCGAGGGCTCGGGCGGC
>CAMLER010000489.1 GCA_946478915.1 uncultured Chryseolinea sp. | reverse complement strand
TATGGGAAGATTCAGAGGGTTTACTACATTCAAGGCACACAACGGATAACGAATAGCAATTCATGGAAAATACCGAAATACTGATGCTGAGAAAGATTGGCGAGGTCCGATCGAGCCTGCAACGCAGAGAGGATTGTCCACTGCAAGGCGAGGAAGGCGCTCCTGAAGCATGGCTTCACATCGCCGATGAATATCGTACCGGTCTCGATTCCCTGGCGCCTGGGGACAGCGTTATCCTACTCACCTGGCTTCATCTGGCCAATAGGGATACGTTGAAATGCTATCCACGCAATCAGGTTCACTCCGCTCACGTAGGAGTTTTCTCCACCCGATCACCCGACAGACCCAATCCGATAGGATTACATACAGTCAAGATACTAGCAATTGAAGGTAATCGTTTAAAAGTATATCCGCTTGAAGCGTTGGATGGGACGATTGTAGTTGATATTAAGCCAGTTTTTTGAAGCAGAAGGCGGAAAGCAGAAAGCAAAACGCTCGTACATCGCGGACAATTAGATCAGATTATAAAAAGGAATAGGGAATAAGGAATAAGGTCGCAAAGTGCGCAACATTATACCTACTCTCTATTCCTTTATTCAGAACTTTGCATAACATGACAAAGTAAAATTAATGGTGAAATTCGTCAGTCTTCTACAAACGAGCGTTACGCGTTTTGCGTTTTGCTTATAACGTAAATAACAAGCCCATCGAATGCTATTATGCCTGGGGATACGCTGGGCAATACATCTTTGTAATCCCTTCTGCGAGGGTCGTTGTTGTCATGACTGCAAGCAATTGGATCATGGATGAAAAGAAGTTTGCGTTTGAAATGATGGAACAGTATGTAATTCCGGCGGTGGTGAAGTGAATTAGATATAGAGCATCTTGAATATTGTCTATCTAAAATAGAATACCCACGCAAAGGCACGCCGTACGAAAGAAATCTTAAAAAACGCCCTATGAACTCATCGGTTTTTAAGTTTAACCATTAAAGATACCTCAAAATCGGGATTGACATTCAACATTTTTGAAGCGAATATTGAATCGTAATTAAAGGGCAAAGTACCCGTTTGTTTAGCTGTTATTAGCGACGTCTTGACCTTTTGCTGATCCAAACCTATTACCAACCAACCTATTGTTTAGTGGCAATCACATCGGTCCTAATGTATAATGATAAATAGGACAGGGAATCACAAAACAAAATTGACTCTTTCAAGCGACGAGATCGTTAATCAAAAAAGATTAACAGTATCGTTAACGAAGAACATCTCGTAACTATAATCAGGTAGAAAAAAAATTTCTAAAACTATGATTGATTATCTATCGCATGTAGCAGTTTTAAAACAACAACATGCAAGCCTTGCAAGCGAATCAATTTCCGATCCCGATTTATCAGGTTCTCGTGATAAGTTACTTGCAGATGTATCCGCAGAAGAAAATGCAGCTTATCTAGGGTCGTGTATCGACCATTTGATTGCTCATGCAGTTTCAGATGGTATTGAACTTAATCTCTTAGAAACTGGCGCTAATCTTTGGAAGCGCGGACTTTTGGTATACGATAAAATAACTTTAATCCGCGAAGCAATTGAAACCGTTTTGGCAGATCCAACAGCACCCGGAGCTGTGGATAAATTCAATGGAGCTATTCAGACATTACCAGGTATAAAAACCGATGTAACACAAATATTGGCCGAAGCCGAAGTGTTAAAAAACAATGTTCTTCCCCTGCCCCATTTGAGTCCACACCCACGACAAGAAGACAAAAAAATAAGCGATTGGAATATGTCTAATCTGTTCCTTGCCAGGCGAACCGATGCGTTTGTAAGGTCAGTATTCAAAAATGTGAAAGATAGTCAGACTCATTCCTTTGCCTTTGGTGTGCTGGCGTCATACGGAGGAAATTTGGCAGGATCTTCTTACCTCGGCCGCGTCGTCGGGGGACCGAGACGATCTCATCGCTATCGCGATCGGTTAGCGCGAAACAGTGTTGGCGCATGGCTGGCTCAAAATTCTTCTCTTCCATCTCTCGGTGAACTGTCGAAGCGATTTTCCTTCGGTTATCTTACTGGAACAATCCAGCTTCCAACTGAAATTGCAGATTCTATTCAGGCCGGAATTAAAGATGCATTTAAAACATCCCAAATTCCCGATCTAAATATCGGACTTAACCGGATGGTCAGGCACCTCCAACTGCTTGATAGTTTTAAGAGACCTTTGTTGCCCTCCCCACCGATACCTGCCCTCGATCCTATTATGGCAACCTTGACTCCAGTGGAAGGTGGACAAGTGACACCGCAGACTGTTGGAGATGGGGCCGGCGACCCGCCACAATCAGGAAGCGGTTCCACAGATCAAGGTGATGGAAAAGCAAAAACGGGTACGCTTTGCGTTCTCGCAATCTTTATAGCTCTTGTTCTAATTGCGCAATTAATCGATTGTATTATCCAATGGTTTGGCGGAGACGAATGTGAAGCCCGGGTTTGGAAAGCACTTTTTGAATCAGAAGAAGCACCGGCATCAACCTCACAACAATTCCTTACCAGTTCATCCACGCCTCCTAATTCTCATATCGCGGCTAGCATTGTTAACGAGTTTTACAACGCACAATTAGAAATATGGCAGGCATTTGACCAAGCGCTAAGTTTTCTGACAGTTTCAGGACTTATATACCCTGACCAATACTTTCTGAAGAGCAAATTATATAACCAATTTACCAGGATCCCGCTTGCAGGTAGCTGGCCACATAAGGCAGAACCAGATCCTGAAAAGAATTATATTTTTTATCCCTCTTCACCGATCGAAAATCCGCCGTCACAACCCTCCGCCTATGCAACATGGGCGACACCTATCAGTTTTGTTAATGGGGCCGGCGGGCAGTCAGCATGGGACTTTTCGCGAAGCCTTTGGAATCAAATTGCCAAACGCCAGTTTGATTCATCCAATCTCGATCTCGATGCCGATCGTGGACATGGATTTCCGTGCTGGCAAGTAACGGCGGGAACTTCCATTAACGACGATCCTGTAAACGTTAGTATTCTTAGCTACAATGAAATCTAAAATTTCTAAAAAACATTCGTATGCCTAATAACGATCATTACGAAGATAACGTGAGTAATTTCATGGTTATTCCATACTTTACCGGCGACCGGGGACGCGACGGTTTTGAGCGTCCCCTCACCCAGCCGTCTAACCCTCCCGTTGTTCCCTATCTTTGCCCAGCCATTACGGTCATGACAGGCGGGATTCCGGGACCGGCGGTCTTTATGCCAGGAGAAGATCTTGAGGTTGCTGTGACTGTTGCAAATTATGGAGGCGGCACAATGAACGCCGCTGCGAACGTGGCCGTTTTTTGGTCAGATCCAACCACTGGATTTACTAAAACAACGTTGCTCGGCCAGGCGCCTGTTATTGTTCCCACGAAAGGGGGAATTGAAACTTCGCCCGTAATCAAAGGCAAAATTCCAGTCAGTGCCCCGAAGCACATTTGCCTTCTTGCAAGGGTTACAGCACCTGGTGATTATATTACTAAAACTACCATTGAGCCTGCTAATGACCGCCACTGGGCCCAGTTAAATCTAAATGCCATAACAGTTGCGGCTGATCAAACTTTTCAATTTACTTTCTGGGCGGGAAATCCCTTCAACAAAACAGAAGTATTCGAACTTATTGCCCGGCCGGTAAATGAACGCACTATTCACATACTGGGCAAACAACTTGGCGTACGACCGACCATCGTTGATAATCTTGAGATACGATTGGCATCCATACAGAAAGATTATTTACGAGACGCCGGGGAAAAATCCGGCGAACGACTGACGCTTGAGCTAAAACCAAATAGCCGACAAGCAATTCATTTGCTTGGTAAAATATCGGGCAGAATGGAAAAAGGATCATTCACATTAGTAGAAATCTTACAGAATAGCCGCGGTTACAATGAAGCTACCATGGGTTCCATAGGTATTATTGTAAAATCGGAGAATAGCTGCTAATAATATTTAGATACAAATGAAGTTCATCATTCGGAATGCGTTTCTCCTTTTTTGATTGGCTTTGTGGTATTGTATTGGAAACGAAAAGCGGGTTTGTTTCAGTGCCAAAACCCTTAGCATATAGTCTAGTGCGCCAGTGTTCCGACAAAATCAAGTTAGGCGCCTGACTATAATCTGCCGCTCAGTTTCCGGATCTCACAGATAAATCTGCGCAAAATACGCCATTTGTTCTCATCCTTTAAAAAATTAGCCGGGCTGAAGCCCCTCGATTCGATCGCTGCATCGATATTTAATCTGGCGTTAAGATTTCAAAGGAACTGCATATTCTATGATCCATTTGGTTGTAACCATTTGGACTCATTACTACACAATATTTAATTTCCCCCCCCGAAATTATTTCGTCATTTTTTACAAACATTATTTC
>CAMLER010000488.1 GCA_946478915.1 uncultured Chryseolinea sp. | reverse complement strand
CACGAACGATGTTGACCTCGTTGATGTGTTTACAAATATCTCTCGCTATTGCTCTGGTTTGTTTACCCACATTGGATTGCGGATCGTAAACCAAAAACAGCTCATTGGGATGAAATTGCATGGCCGTTGATTTAAAGGTTTGCATGAATATACTAGAAAGTAGAGTTTTGAGCAATCGATTGCACTTTTAATTACTCGAGTGCAAGAATCTGTTGAATCAAAACTATCATGCCGTTTGGGTGCACACCGATCCAAATGAGGAGTATTGTAAGGATCGCGAGGGTAGCACCACTTACAACAAAAATGGAAGGATTCAATTCGTTTTCCCGTGCCCGCGTTCCTTCTTGTTTTTCAATCATTATGGCAATAATCCTGATGTAATAGTACAAACCGATGGCGCTATTGATCGCAAGCATAATGACCAGCAGCCACAAATGTTCCCGGATGCCTGCAGCCACAAGGTAAAATTTCCCGATAAATCCCGCAGTAAGCGGAATGCCTGCAAGCGAAAGGAGCATTGCCATTAGCATTACTGCGGTCCAGGGACGCGACCAAAACAATCCCCTATAATCTTCGAGACGTTCGGCATCACGATCCTTGTCTGATAAAGTTGCCAGAATTCCAAAAGCCCCAGTCGAAGTAATGAAGTATGCAACAAGGTAAAAACTTACGGCCTCCATGCCGAGCCGTCCACCTGCCAGGAACGCAACGAGAAGGTAACCCAAATGGGCGATAGAAGAGTATGCCAACATACGCTTGACGTTGGACTGTAACAGGGCAAGAAAATTCCCGACAAACATCGATGTGATGGCGATAATTGTAAACACAATAATTAACCCTTCATATTGATATCCATTAATGGCAGTAAAGAATCGTACAAGCAGCACCATCATTCCGCCTTTCGAAACTGTAGCAATAAATGCAGTAACCGGAGCAGGCGCCCCTTCATACACATCGGCAGCCCACATGTGAAAAGGAACAACGCCAAGTTTAAATCCGATGCCGACAGTCATTAAGCCAAATCCGGCGAACATGATCATTGGCATTTTTCGAGACTTTATGAGAAAATCGGTGATGCCAGAAAATTCCATAGCACCGCTGGCAGTATACACCAGTGCCATACCAAACAACAGAAAGGCTGAGGAGAAAGCGGCGAGGATAAGATATTTAATGCCCGCCTCATCAGACCGTTGCCGTTTTCTCAAATACGCGATCATGGAGTATAAAGAAACACTAAGTATTTCGAGCCCAAGAAAAAGTGAAACAAAATGTTTGCTGATCACCAGCACGATAGCGCCCAGTGTTGCCAGTATCAGCAGAATATAATATTCTTCTTTTCTTTCCTCCCGTTGTTCAAAATATGCGTAGGAGATCATCGTCACAGCCAACGCAGTCAACAGGATCAGACCCGTATTGAAGGTTCCAAACCCGTCGAATATAAACAATGGCTCAATTACCCAGGTTGTCGCTTTGTACGCCGCGATATAAATGAAATCAACTGCTAGCGATACCGTTGTGATGACATAGATAACCTTATGATTTCTCTTTACGGCAATAGAAAAAAGGATTAGAATAGCTGCGCTCGTAAGAATGAACAGCGGCATAACGCTTAGAAAATCGGTCTTACTCATGCATTCCTCCTTTCCTTTCAAACTGCGTGATAGGCGAATTCTCCATTTCCGAATGTGAGATATTCATAGTATCCGGTGAGGCCTTAACTGTATCTAGTACCGGTTGGGGGAACAGACCCAACCAAATGATAACCAACACGAGCGGAACCAGAATGAACTTTTCACGCAGTGAGAGGTCTTGCAACACGAGATCAGTTTGCTCTTTGCCATAGAATACTCTTTGAAGGATCCGCAGAGAGTACACGGTTCCCAATATCAGTCCGATCGCTGCCATAATTGTCCATATATGGTTTGCTTTCCACGCTCCGATTAGTGTAAGAAATTCAGCAACAAAATTCCCTAACCCGGGGAGTCCCAGTGATGCCATGGCAAAGACGAGTCCGATTGTACCCATAAAAGGCATCCGCTTCCAGAAACCACCCATCATCTCAATATCGCGAGTGTGAATTCGCTCATAAATGGCTCCCGCCAGAATAAACAGTGCGCCGGTGCTGATCCCGTGTGTAATCATTTGCATTACCACACCTTGTGTAGCCCACTCGTTGAAAGCAAACACACCCAGCATAACAAATCCCATGTGACTCACACTTGTATAGGCAACCAACCTCTTCAAGTCGGTTTGTGAGAAGGCCAGGATTGCTCCATACAGGATTCCAATAACGCCAAGAAGCATAGCCCATTCAGCAATATTGTGCGATGCGTTTGGAAACAACGGTACGACATAACGCAGCAATCCATATGCGCCGGTTTTTAGCAACAGCCCTGCAAGTATTACACTTCCTGCCGTGGGGGCTTCCGAGTGCGCATCTGGTAACCATGAATGAAAAGGTACGACGGGCAACTTGACGATGAATGCCACCAGAAATCCAAGCATAAGCCAAAGCTCGGTTTTCGATTCGAAAGAAGTTCCCAGCAATTGGAAGTAATCGAAGGTGTAAGTGCCAGTCAGATTTCCATGTACGTAATACAGTCCAAGGATGGCAATGAACATCATCAGCCCGCTGGCTTGTGTGAAAATAAAAAACTTGTAGGCAGCATATCTCCGGTTTTCATGTCCCCATATCAAGATGAGAAAATACATAGGGATCAACATGACTTCCCAAAAGAAATAGAATAGGAACAAGTCCATGGTTAGGAACACACCTGTTATGCCGGCCAATACCCAAAGAAGGTTAAAGTGAAAAAAACCGATCCGATATTGTATTTCTCTCCATGACGTCAGTACCGCCAGAATTCCCAGTAAAAATGTTAACAGGAGCATAAGGAGGCTAAGACCATCGAGCGCTAAGTTTATACTAATACCGAAGACAGGTATCCATTGCAGGTTATATTTAACTATCCATGATGCGTTTTCACTGCTGATCAGATCCTGCTGTTCCATCCAAAGCGTGGTGGCAAGAACGAAGTTGACGGCCAGCGTGATGACGGAGATCCACCGTGACAGCGTTGTATTCCAGCGTTCAACGATCAAGGCAATAATTCCCGCAAAGATTAACGTTATGATGAACAGCGGCAGGATCATAGCAGTAGTCCAAGCGTTATAATTAATATTGCACCAATTACCATACTCATTACGTACCACCGAAGAATACCAGCCTGAGCAGTTGAAAACATCCGATGAATAAATTCCATGGCCGAAACGATGATTGAATAGAAGGAATCCACAATATCACGCTTGTTGATGGTAGCAAGGAAAACATAAGGTCGGACGATGATTGTGTCGTACAAGACGTCGAAACCCCAGCCCTTGAGCCAGAAATCATAGAGACCGCTAATTGTCTTTTTTAATTCTGTCGCCAGATCAGGTCTCATTCTATAGAAATAGTATGCGATGAAAACACCGGACAAAGACAGAACGGTTGAAGCCCCTTGGATCATCCACTCGGTTGAGACGGTCGCCATGGGATGGAGATCTGTCTTTGGCAACACCGGATTTATGAATTTTGAAAACAGTTCAAGATGACCCAGCGTATGGGGCAGTTCTATAAATCCGGTAATGGTGGAAAGCACTGCAAGAATTATCAACGGTATCGTAATTCGGATGCCAGGGGCATGGCCGACATGAGTTTTTTCCTCACCGAAAAAAGTCACAAAGACCATTCTGAAGGTGTAAATGGATGTGATGAATGCGCCTGCAAGGCCGGCAATGAATAGCCAGATGTTACCTTTTATTCCAGCGTAAGAGAGCCACAGGATATTGTCTTTGCTATAAAATCCACCGGTTACGAGCGGCAGTGCAGCGAGCGACCCCGATCCAATCAGAAAAGTCCAGTATATAACGGGAAGCTTATTTTTTATTCCGCCCATCTTGAACATATCATGCTCGTGATGTAACACCATAATCACTGCTCCGGCTCCGAGGAATAAAAGCGCTTTGAAAAATGCGTGAATCATAAAATGAAAAATAGCCGCCGACCATGCACCGACACCCAAAGCCAGGAACATATAGCCAATCTGGCTCATAGTAGAGTAGGCGAGTACTCGCTTTAAATCAAATTGAGTGAGTGCGCTAAAGCCTGCGAGAAGCAAAGTCAAAGCGCCTACGACAGCCACGCATAGCTGTGCCGTTGGAGCAAGCTCAAAAACGACATGCATTCTTGCAATTAGATACACTCCGGCAGTTACCATGGTTGCCGCATGTATCAACGCAGACACAGGCGATGGACCGGCCATAGCATCGGGCAGCCACGTTTGCAAGGGAAGCTGTGCTGATTTTCCAGCAGCACCCCCTAGCAAGAGTAATGCAACAATTGTAGCTGCCGGAGATCCGACAGTCCATTCCTGCGGGGCGGA
>CAMLER010000487.1 GCA_946478915.1 uncultured Chryseolinea sp. | reverse complement strand
TCTTACAATGGTCGTTATATGTTTTATAGCATCTGTTGTAATAAAAAAAGAGCCCTGGCGGAGAAGATTGTTTTGGACTGGGTTTGTCCTACTGTTGTTCTTCTCCAATGACTTTATCTCAAACTCAGCAATGCGGGCGTGGGAAATTGACGCGAAACCCTTTAGTTCGGTTGCGCCACGAAAATTTGGAATAGTTTTAACCGGCACGACGCACAGTTTCCAACAACCTGATGACCGCGTTTATTTCAAACGCGGCGCCGATCGGGTTACCCATACCATCCAACTTTATAAACTTGGCTTGATTGAGAAAATACTGGTAAGTGGTGGTACGGGCAGATTGTTGAAGGCTGATGAACCTGAAGCAAATAAATTTAAAAAGGTGATGCTGATGGCAGGCATACCCGATGGTGATATTCTGCTGGAGAATGAAACACGTAATACATTTGAGTCCGCAGTCGCGGTAAAAAAGATACTTGATTCATTACGCCTGACGGCTGATGATTGCTTGCTGATTACATCTGCGTTTCACATGAGGCGATCACTGGCGTGTTATAGGAAGGCGGGGTTAGATATTGAGACATTCAGCACTGACTTTTACGGCCTTCAGGATAAGATCTTCTTGACTTCGTTGTTGCTGCCCAGCGTCGAGGGATTTATTATCTGGGAAAAACTTTTCAAGGAGTGGACAGGATTTGTAGCCTACAAAATAGCTGGGTACATTTGATGACAACAATTTAACGGAGTATGAAAGCTAATCAGGGGATATCAATTCTTTTCATGCTGATAATCACGATGGCAAGTTGTGAAAGGAAAGGAAGCTTGGAAAATGATAAACAATTGGAAAAGGCTGTGGTCGAATTGCCTCCAGATGAATTCAGCTCTAAACTTAGTTCCACTACTAATGCAGTGCTTATCGATGTCAGGAAACCTGAGGAAGTAGCGGAGGGAAAAATTGATGGAGCTGTCAATATCGATTATACAGACTCAAGTTTTCCACAGAAAATTGCCGAACTAGATAAGTCGAAGCCATATTTTGTTTATTGCAAATCGGGGAAGCGAAGTAGCGATGCTGCACAACAAATGGAAAAGCTTGG
Source organism: uncultured Chryseolinea sp. (assembly GCA_946478915.1). The sequence goes on along the minus strand of CAMLER010000487.1, from coordinate 3,346 downwards.
ATTTGAAAATATCTTTGTACTTGAGGGTGGGTATGCGCAATGGTTAGAGCATGAAGTGACACACAGCCACTAGTTCAAGATCAAGACGATTCTTGCCATTTACAAAAGGCACCTAATAATTACTCTTATTGTAATGCGAACTAAATTTCAACTGAGCATATGGGTTTTGTTTTGACGCATCCGACGGGGAATGCAAATGTTCGCGCTATCTTACGTGGGATGTTAGATCAGAACCTGCTGGCTGAGTTCAATACGACAATTGCAGTTTCGGCCTCAAATTCTTTTCTAAAATTTATTCCTGCAAAATTTCGCGAGGAGCTTCTTCGACGATCATTCGACGCACCGAGCGACAAGATTCACCTACATCCTTTTCGGGAAGCTGCAAGACAGATTCTGCCCAAGCTTGGATTTTCAAGTGTCATAAAACATGAAATTGGTTGGGCAAGCCTGGATGCAATCTATCAGAGTTTTGATGCTGCCGTGGCAAAGAGATTGCCGGCGCTAAAAAAGAAACATAATATAAATGGTGTTTACGCTTTTGAAGACGGCGCATTGGAAACATTTCGGAGTGCAAAAGTTCTCGGTATCAAATGTATTTATGACTTACCGATTGCGTACTGGGAAACAGGTCGAAAATTGATGCAGGAGGAAGCACAAAGATTACCTGCGTGGGCGATTACTTTGGCTGGCGGAATTCAGGATTCAGATAAAAAACTTGAGCGGAAAACACGGGAGATGGAGCTAGCAGATGTTGTGGTAGGTCCGGGCGATTTTGTTTTAAACTCACTTCCAGAGTGGGCACTTTCAAAACAATTAATTATGTCACCCTTTGGTTCTCCGTTGACAGATTATTCCGATAAGGTAATGAATGAACGACGTGTAGATAGGCCGTTGCGAGTTTTATTTGTAGGTTCAATGGGTCAGAGAAAAGGGCTCGGCGATTTGTTTAATGCAATTGGACAACTAAAAAGAAAAGACGTTGAGCTCGTCGTTTTAGGATCCCTTCTTGCTCCTATGGATTTTTATCGAACGCAATTATCTGATTTTGTCTATGAAAGCAGTAGACCTCATGATCAGGTTCTGCAATTGATGAGGTCGTGCGATGTGTTCTGCCTACCATCGATCGTTGAGGGTAGGGCACTGGTAATGCAGGAGGCGATGAGCCAGGGGCTGCCAATAATCATAACGCCGAACACAGGTGGAGCCGATTTAGTTGTGGAAGGCGAAACCGGTTTCCTTATTCCCATACGCAACCCTACGGCCATTGCGGAAAAAATAGCATGGTTTGCCGATAATAGGCACAAACTCCCGGCGATGGGAGAGAAGGCGAAGGAGCATGCTGCGCAGTACACCTGGGCCAATTACGCGAGCCGGGTAATAAAGGGAATTACGTCCACGCCTTAATTTCAAGATTGAAAGTTTGCGTTATACATTCCGACTTTACTAACTGTGCGAGTTTTGCTATCAAAAGCCGCCAAACTTTTCAAATCCTGCTGCAAATCCTTAAAAAATATCACAGGTAAATGATCACGGGATTGGCAACCCAGTCGCTTTATATCTGCTGATGTTAACTGGCGGTACAGATGCCCCAAACTTTTCATTAATCGCCTGGATGAAAAGGTTAGCCATGAGAGCGTACCCCCGACCGTTAGGATGCACTCCATCTTCTGAATATATGCCAGTCGGTGGATTGATGTTAGGTGTAATGGTAATTCCGTTTGATACCATGGCCTGGGCAGCAACGAAGTCTCCAAATCCTTTGTCGATATCCGCATGAGCAACTCGGGTTGAATTGGCATCCGCAATTGCTTTTACCGCAGCGTTAAAAGCAGTCCGGGCTTCAGCAATTTCCGAAATCTCGGAGGGTATCAAGGCATATTGGTCGGGCAGCGGGACAGTTACACCATACACTTTGGTCGCGTCACCTCCTATCGTTGTTCCAAGAACAGTTCCTGCACTTAAAGGAATGATATCCGTATTTTTAGTCTGTCTCGCCATTGCATAAGGAACAAGGCCAGCAAAAGGGCCTGCCATATAGGGTGTTAGGTCTGTAAGTGTTTCATCATTGATCAGGATCGGATTCTGCCCTGCCACATAGTTTAATTTTCTCAAATCTCTTTCGGCTTCGTCTATAAATCCGTTAGCGAGCATTCCTTCCAGGAAGGCATTATAGTTATTTCCAAGTGCTGTCATTGCAACGGTTGCGGTACCTGCGTCGAGCGGTACTGCATTCCAGGCTACCGCCGTGAAATGAGGCATAGCGAAAATGTTAGGGAAGTTTCCGACAACTCCCTTAAGGTCGGGGTTGGAGGCCAGCAGGCTACTGATAGCCGCCCCGTATTGAAATTGAAAAGCGGGCCCGGTATTCAAAGGAGCCTTTGTGGGATCGCCACCAAAAGCCGCATAAAGAAAGAAGTCATCGAGCCCGGCCCAAAATAAAAAGAAGGATGGTGCTGCAGCAACCGCATCTCCAATAATTGTTGATGTGCCTGGGGAGGAAGCAAACCTTGCATAAAACGGACTGAATCCTAGTGCAGGGTTTGGAACCGCCCAGTTGCCGGTTGCTGGTATTAATGTCTGACCCACGGTGATAGCGGGTACACCGAAGTTATTTAATTCTGTTTTTGAACCCGTATACATAAATCCCGGATTGACCGTTGGATTTGGAACAGCCTCCAGGTTGCCTACAGCGTATGCCTGTGGCGTTGGTCTGGGTGAAGCTCCCTGTAGAAGCATTCTTCCCAGCACAGCTTTGGTGGGATCCAACGGTGGGCCTAGTATCGGTTGGGTGATAAAAAGATTCCAGCCCAATGTTGCATTAATGTCAGGTTGCGTAAAGGTATTTGTTCCACCGGCACAGGCAAGCTGCTTATTAAGAATAGCGGGAAGTGAATTTTCCTGGGCTTCATCAAACAATGCTCCGGCCTGAACACCTGCTACAAATGAATTTCCAATGGCCACAAACTTTGTGAAGTCAGCAGACCCTGCGTTGCCGGAACAGGGGTCCGGAGAAACATTTGTTAAATCGGGATCAGCTGGAGTTGTCTCAATCAGGTCCTGTTCGCAGGCACTGGCAAACAAAACGAGCACGAACAGATGGGTATATTTCAATAGTTTCATAATGATCTCTATTAGAAATTATTTAAGAAATTCATCGAAAGTAAGGGAGATATAATCCTGTTGTCCCACAAAAGGACCACCCAGGTTAGTGCGATAGTCGCTGCCAAAAAGATTCGATCCTCCTATTTTAGCAATTGTCTTTATCGAGGAGATCTTATAACTGACCTGCGCATCGAACACGCCAAACTCCGGCACGTTCCAGTCTCCGAAATCAGATTGCCACAAG